>JANLWM010000244.1:0-7162 GCA_031364525.1 Chloroflexota bacterium
TCACCCGGGCCGAGCGTCGCGAGCTTGGTCTCCTTGCCATCGCGCTCCTGGATGATGTCGACCTTGCCGGAGCGGATGATGAACGCGCCGACGCCGGTGTCGCCCTGACGCATGATGAACTGGCCGGGCTGGTAGCTCTGCTCGACGGCCGCGTTCGCGATCGCATCGAGCGACTTCTGGTCGAGATCCTCGAACCACGAGACGCGCTTGAGGAATTCAGCGTTCCCAGCCACGGCGCGATGGTATCCCGACGCCTGATACTTCGCCATGGAAGCTTTTCTCGCCGCAGGCGAGAATTGAGCAAGATGGCCTCTTTCCGCATCGAGGTGGCGACCGACATCGCCGGCTGCGCCGCCACGGTTGCCCAGTATCGGGCCATTCCGTCCAGTGCCATCCGGCGCTGGGCTATGCTGCCGCCCCATGGCCGAGAACAACATCGAATTCCTCAAACACGTCGCCCTCTTCGAGGATCTGGACCGCAAGTCCCTCGAGGCGATCGCGAACGCGGCGGTCGAGCAGACGTACACCGCGGGCCAGGAGATCGTGCGCCAGGGCGACACCGGCGTCGGCGCGTTCATCATCAAGAAGGGCCGCGTCGAAGCGGTGCAGGATCGTGCCGGCCACGAGCACAAGCTCGCCGACATGAAGACCGGCGACGTGTTCGGCGAGATGGCGCTCCTCGATGAGTTCCCCCGTTCCGCGACCGTGCGTGCGACCGAGCCGACGACGTGCCTCGGCATCCAGCGCTGGCATTTCAAGGGGATCCTCGAGAGTCACCCACAGATCGCCCTCGCCCTCCTGCCGGTGCTCACGAAGCGCCTCCGCAACGCTGAGCGCGAGGACGAGGCGAGCGCGAAGCACTAGCCGGTGGCCGACGCGAAGATCGCGAAGCTGAAGGCCGTTCCACTCTTCGCCTATTGCACCCCGAAGCAGCTCGCGTTCATCGCGACGCAGGTCGAGGACATGGACTTTCCCGCAGGTACGGTCCTCTGCAAGGAGGGCCAACGCGGCGGCGACTTCTTCGTGCTCCTTTCCGGTGCCGCCGAGGTGACCCGCGGCACGAAACGGATCACCAAGATGACGGTCGGCGACTTCTTCGGAGAGATCGCTCTCGTCGACGGCGTCAAGCGGACCGCCACTGTCACGACGACCGCGCCGAGCCGTTGTCTCGTGCTCGGACCACGCCAGTTCCAGAACGTGCTGCACCAGAACACCGATATCGCGCACAGCGTGATGAAGGCCCTCTCGCTGCGCGTCCGCGACGCCGGAGCCGCCACGGCCGACTGACCTAGGCTCTCGCTCGTGCCAGGCATCGTCGAGTGCGTACCGAATGTCAGCGAGGGACGCCGGCTCGACGTCATCGACGGGCTCGCGAAGGTCATCGCAGACACCCCCGGCGTGCGCCTCCTGGACCGGACGAGCGATCCGGACCACAACCGGTCGGTCTTCACGTTCGCCGGCGACGCTGAAGCGGTCGAGCGCGCGGCCCTGGCGCTGATCGACGCGACCTACAAGGTCGTGGACATGCGGGGCCACACCGGCGAGCACCCCCGGCTCGGTGCGGTCGACGTCGTCCCGTTCGTGCCACTGACCGGCTCGTCGATGAACGACTGCGTCGCCATCGCGCATCGCGTCGGAGCTGCCGTCGCGGCGCGGCATCACGTGCCGGTCTTCTACTACGCGAAGGCCGCGATGCGTCCGGATCGCGTGCGCCTGCCCGACATCCGGAGACCCGAGTACGAAGGCCTCGCCGCGTTCCTGGAGACCACTCACGCACCGGACGCCGGCCCGCGGATCCTGAACCCCACTGCCGGCGCGATCGTCATCGGGGCGCGCCCACCGCTGATCGCGTTCAACATCGAGCTCGACACCACCGATCTCGGGCTCGCGCAGCGCATCGCGAAAGAGATCCGCGAATCGTCCGGCGGTCTTCGGGCGGTGCAGGCAAAGGGCTTCATGCTGTCGGACCCGCCACGGGCCCAGGTCTCCATGAACCTGCTCGATCACACGGTGACCGCGCTGCCAGAGGTCTGGCGCGAGGTCGAGACGCGCGCCGCCGCCGCCGGCGTGCGGATCCTTCGCGGCGAGCTGATCGGGCTGATCCCGCTGGACGCTGCGCTCGCGGCAGCCGGATCGGCGCTCCTGCTCGAGACGTTCGGGCGGGACCGGATCATCGAAGCGCACTTCCTGGAGTGAGCGAGCCGCAGCCGGTCGATCTCCTGCTGCGAGGAGCGCGTCTCCTCACGCTCGCGCCGTACCGCACGGAGCAGCCGCGCGTCGGACCGGCGGCCGGCGACGTCGGGGCGATCGATGACGGGTGGGTCGCGGCCCGCGAGGGCACGATCGTCGCGACCGGACGCGGCGAGGGCTGGAAACAGCTCGAGCTCACGGCGGGCGCGGTGGAGCGGCAGGTCGCCGGTCGCGTCGTCATGCCCGGCTTCGTAGATCCGCACACGCACCTCTGCTACGCGGGAGAGCGCTGGGCCGAGTTCGCCACGCGCCAGAGCGGTGCTGACTATCTCGCCGTCCTCGAGCGCGGCGGTGGTATCCATGCCACGGTCCGCGCGACCCGTGACGCATCCGACGACACGCTGCTCGCGCTCATGCGCGAGCGGCTTGCTCGGGCGGTCTCCCTCGGCACGACCACGCTGGAGATCAAGAGCGGCTATGGGCTCGAGCCCGACGAAGAGCTGCGGCAGCTGCGCCTGATCGCCCGCATCCGGACCGAGTCCGCGATCGACATCGCCGTGACGTATCTGGCCGCGCACGCGCTCCCGCACGGGACCGACAAGCGCGCGTTCCTGAAGGCCGCGGAGGCGATGGCCGCGACGATCGCGGCGGAGCACCTTGCCGAAGCGATAGACGCCTTCGTGGAGAAAGGGGTGTTCGAGCCGGACGAGGTGCGCCCGCTGCTCAAGGCCGGTCAGCACGCCGGGCTCGCGGTGACGGTGCACGCCGATCAGCTGCACGACGTGAACGGTGCGGCCTTTGCGGCGCGGTTGTCCGCGCGATCCGCCGATCACCTCGCCAATGTTTCGGCCGACGGGATGCGCGTCCTCGCGCGCATCGGCCACACGGTCGCGGTGCTGCTCCCGGGAAGCGCGTTCTTCGTCGGCTACGCGCCGCCGGATGCGCGGCGGTTCCTTGCCGCGCGGGTGCCGGTGGCCATCGCCACCGATCACAACCCCGGTACGTCGCCGCTCGAGGGGATGCCGACGGCCATCGCCCTCGCGGTGACGCTGTCGCATTTGACCCCGCATGAGGCGATCGTGGCCGCCACGATCAACGCCGCCCATGCGCACGGTCGCGGCTCGGTGACGGGCGCGCTCGTGGCCGGGCGGCGTGCCGATCTCGTCGTGCTCGAGACCGACGATGAGCTGGACCTCTGCTACCGGCTCGGGGCACCATTGGTCCGCGAGGTCTACGCCCGAGGGCGGCAGGTCGCGTGATCGAAAGGAGTGCCTGAGGGATGGCGGATGTCCAGCGCGGCGGGCTGAGTGAGCGGATCACATGGTGGCTTGGCGGTCTCGTCGTCGGCGCGCTTGTTGGCGGGCTCTTGGCGACCCTCGGCAGCGTCGTCCTCGGGCTCGTCTTCGTGCTTCCGTTCGCGGCCGCCCGTGGTCGCGCCGGTGCGACGATCGCGGGCGCGCTCGCCGGCTCCGGGCTTGCCGCGGTCGTGGTCCACGGCATCTACGCCGACGTCCAGACGATCACCGCGGCGATCACCCTCGCAGCCGGACTGTTGCTCACCGGGATCACGCTGACCAAGAGGTAGTCTTATCGCGGCGTGCACTGCCGATAACAAGGAGGCGCGACCGCGTGGCCACTGAACGCGTTGCCATCTACCCGGGATCGTTCGATCCGCCGACGAACGGGCATCTGGATATCGTCCAGCGGGCCTCACGCCTGTTCGACCGCGTGGTCATCGGCGTCGGCCGGAACCTCTCCAAGAGAACGGTCTTCACCGCGGACGAACGCGTCTCGCTCATGAAGGACGCCTGCGGGAGGTTGTCGAACGTCGAGGTGCTCACGTTCGACAGCCTTCAGGTGGAGTTCGCGCGACAGGTCGGCGCGACGTTCATCATCCGCGGGATCCGCGCGCTCTCTGACTTCGAGTTCGAATTCGAGATGGCCAACATGAACCGGCTGCTCGCGGAGGAGCTCGAGATGGTCTTCCTCATGACCGCGCCCGAGTACCTCTTCGTCTCTGCATCGCGGGTGAAGGAGCTGGTCGCCTTCGGGGCGGCGGTCGACAAGCTGGTGCCGGTGAACGTCGCCAAGGCCCTCGCGAAGAAGGCCAAGCCGGGACTCCGGACCGGGGCGACCGAGCCGAAGGACTAAGGCGTATGCCGACGCTGCTCACGGTGGATGCGGGGAACACGAATGTCGTCATCGGCGCGTATCGGGACGCGACCCTCCTTGCGACCTGGCGGACGGCGACCGATCACGACCGTACCGAGGACGAGCTCGCGGTCACCCTGGATGCCCTCCTGCATCAGGAAGGGCTGTCGCTCGCGTCGATCGACGCCCTGGTCCTGGGCAGCGTCGTCCCGCCGCTGACCCGCTCGTTCACGCGCCTTGCTGACCGCTACCTCAAGGGCCGGGCCGTCGTCATCGGACCGGGCGTGAAGACCGGCGTGCGGCTCCGCGTCGACAACCCCGCCGAGGTCGGTGCTGACCGCATCGCGAACACGCTCGCCGCGCATCGCCGGTACGGCGGTCCCGCGATCGTCGTCGACTTCGGCACGACGACGAACTTCGACGTGGTGAGCGCCGACGGAGACTTCCTGGGCGGCGCGTTCGCCCCGGGGCTCGAGGTCTCCGCGGAATCGCTCTTCTCACGGGCGTCGCGGCTCTTCGCGGTCGGGCTCACTCCACCCAAGGAGGCCATCGGCAAGAACACCGCGGACTGCCTGCGCAGCGGGATCATCTTCGGATACGTCGGGCTCGTCGAAGGTCTGCTCCGACGGCTCCTCGCCGAGCTGCCGGGGAAAGCGACGGTCATCGCGACCGGCGGGCTTGCCGGCACCATCGCGCCGCTGACGAACGCGATCGAGAAGGTCGATGACGATCTCACCCTTGAAGGTCTCCGGATGCTCTGGGAGCTGAACGCGGCATGAACGCCGCCGCGCTCAGCGGGAAGTTCGTCGTGCTCGGCGTCACCGGCTCGATCGCGGTGTACAAGGTCGTCGAGCTCGCGCGCCGGCTGACCCAGGCGGGCGCGACCGTACAGGTGGTGATGACGCCGGGCGCGACGCAATTCGTGCAGCCGCTCACCTTCCAGGCGCTCACGTACCGACCCGTCGAGGTCGAGATGTTCGGGACCTTTGACGATCGGGCGGCCGGCCACGTTGCGATGGGGCAGCAGGCCGACGTCGTGGTCATCGCGCCCGCGACCGCACACACCATCGCCCGGCTGGCTGGAGGCCTCGCCGACGATCTCATCGGCACGACCGTGCTCGCGTCGCACGCGCCGCTCGTCATCGCCCCGGCGATGGAGACGCACATGTGGGCGAATCCCGCGACCCAGGAGAACGTCGAGACGCTTCGCGATCGCGGAGCGACCATCGTCGAGCCCGAGAGCGGCGAGCTGGCCTCGGGCGCGAGCGGTGAGGGCCGCCTCGCCTCGCTCGAGGCGATCGGTGCGGCGATCGAGGACGCGCTTGCGATGTCGTCGGCCCTTGCCGGGAAGCGGATCATCGTGACCGCAGGCCCGACGCTCGAGCCCATCGACCCGGTCCGCGTCATCTCGAACCGCTCGAGCGGCAAGATGGGCTACGCGATCGCGGCGGCCGCACAACGCGCCGGCGCTGACGTCCGCCTCATCAGCGGACCCGTCGCGCTCCGCCCGCCGGCCGGCGTTCGCGTCGTCCGGATCGAGACGGCCGCGGATCTGCACGAGGCGGTGCTCGCGGAGCTGCCCGGAGCGCACGCGGTGGTGATGGCCGCGGCCGTCGCCGATTACCGGCCCGCGGCGCCGGCGCAGCGGAAGCTCAAGAAGCGGGAGCAGGGCGACGATGTCACGCTCACGCTCGTCCGGAACCCCGACGTGCTCCAGGCGATCGTTGCAAAGCGCGACCCGGGCACGCTCGTCGTGGGGTTCAAGGCCGAGACCGGTGACGCGGTCGCGGAGGCGTCGCGGATGCTGCGTGAGAAGGGTCTTGACCTCGTGGTAGCGAACGACGTGACCGCCAAGGGCTCCGAATTCGGGAGTGACACCGATCAGGTCACGTTCGTGAGCGCCGACGGCGTCGAGGCCCTGCCGCTGCTCACCAAGCGCGAGGTCGCGCTCCGGCTCGTAGCGAAGATAACGGAGCGGCTCGGGACCTAACTCCTACATTTCTCGGCGTGGCGATCAGCTGGTGCACCTTCGACTGCTACGGCACGCTCATCGACTGGGAGGGCGGCATCACCGCGGCGCTGCTCCCGCTTCTTGATGGCGCGGTCGATCGCGACGCGCTCGCGAGGGAGTACATCGAGACCGAAGCGACGGTCGAGGCCGGTGCGTACCTGCGATATCGCGACGTGCTCGACCGCGCGGGCACGGCGATCCTGCGGAAGTACGGCATCGATCGGCCGTCACCGCTGCCGGCGTCGCTCCCAGGATGGGACGCCTTCCCCGAAGTGTCCGGCTCGCTCCAGGCGTTGCAGGCCGCGGGGCGCAAGATCGCGATCCTGTCCAATGTGGATCGCGATCTCATCGCGACGTCGATCCCGAAGCTCGGTATCGTCCCCGATCTCGTCGTGACAGCCGAGGATGTCGGCAGCTACAAGCCCGCGGCCGGTCACTGGAAGCGCTTCGCCGAGCTCACCGGCGCCTCGCCCGCCGACACGGTGCACATCGGCGCAAGCCAGTACCACGACATGGAGCCGGCGGCCGCGCTCGGATACAGAACGGTGTTCATCGATCGCCACGCCGAGCCACTGACGACGATGCCGACGCGCGTCCTCCGCGATCTTGCACCGTTGCCGCGAACGATCACCGAGCTCGAATGATCCGGTTGCGCGCCCGTCACCGCTCCCTCGACCTGTTCGCGCGTTACGTGGCGCCTGAGTGGCGGCGCCTCGTGCTCCTCGGCCTCCTCATCGCCGCGAGCATCGGCTTGCAGCTCGTCGCGCCGCAGCTCCTGCGTCAATTCATCGATGGCGCGATCACGGGGGC
>JANLWM010000257.1:0-6214 GCA_031364525.1 Chloroflexota bacterium
CCTGTTCAGCGTGGGTGCGGTCCGGCTCATCCCGGCCGCGCGCGTCGGGCTGACCTTGACGAGCGAGCCCGTCATCGCAGCGGTCGCGGCATGGCTGCTCATCGGACAGTCGCTGGAGCTGTTGCAGGTGGTGGGCGGGGCGATCGTTGTCGCGGGGATCCTCGTCGCGCAGAGCGTGCGGCTGAGCGAGGACGGCGTCTAGCGCAGGGGATCCTTCCAACCGGGCGGCAGCGTCGGGATGGGCCACGCCGGGGCGGGCCGCCATGACTCCCACTCGGACGTCCAGGGCGGGTCCCCGGCGAGCACCGCCCGCGTCGCGCGTTCGGCCTCGCTCCGGATGGCCATGGCCTCGGCGGGCGTGATCTCGCCATGGGTGACCTTCCACTCGAGCTCGTCCTCGTCCTTCAGGTGGGCAGACGCGCGGTCTGGTGAGACGACGACGTCCAGGACATGCTCGTACGTGTCGAACCCGATCGATGATCGCTGCCACGGTGCTTCGAGGTTGATGTACCAGGCCTGGAGCCGATCGGTCGCATCCCAGAACAGCTGAACGGTGTGGGCCAGGCCCGGCCGGTGGAGGATGAGGACCCGGTTCCCGGTCCAGGTGCGTTCTGCGTAGCCGCCGTCCCACTCGAGGAGCATCCGGCCGCCTGGACCGCCACGGGTGCCGGTGCGGCGCGCGTACACCGTCCCGATCGGCAGATAGAGCGCGATGAGCTCGGCGTCGTCGCGGACCGTGATCATTGGTCGCGCGGTGCGAACGACCCCGCCATGTACGGACCGCCAGCACAACGGCTCACCCGGACCGAAACGCACGTCACAGGATGCTAGTGCCGGAGGAGGACTGGTCGCTAGATGACCAGACGGACCATCGAACGCACGAGCTCGGTCGTGAAGCCGTACACGAGGTGCGACGCGAGGGCGTAGGCGTGCTTCGATGGCGGGACCTGCTCCGGCGACTTGCCGAGCTTCTGCGCCGGGACCGCCATGTTGTCGGCGGTCCACCAGACGATGGCGCCCATCAGGAGTCCGTTGAACATCCGCGCGGGCGGGAGGATCTCGGCGACGAATCCGTAGATCGCGCCGGTCGTGGCGCCCATGGTGTAGTGGACGGCCTCGCCGGCCGCGGGCTTTAGCTCTTCGGGCAGCTCGGCATCGAGGACCTTCCGGGAGACCCGCTCGGCGACCTTGACCGTCGCGGGCTCCGTCCCGGTCTTGTCGGTCGCGCCGTCCTTGATCGCGTGGACGCGCCGTTTCGGCGCCGCCTGCTTCTCCATGTCCGCCCACCATTGCTGGAAGCGGTCCATGGCGTAGGCGCCCGCGGCGCCGCCGATGGCGCCTGCGACGGCTCCTCTGATCGGGTCCATGCCGGGGGTCTCTGCAGGAATGTTGCCGAGGCCCACACTTGGCCCCATGGGGACGCTTTTCCTGGTGGCGACGCCGATCGGGAACCTCGAGGACATCTCGCCGCGGGCGCTCAAGGTCCTCCAGGAGGTCCACATGGTGGCCTGCGAGGACACGCGCCACACCCAGATCCTCCTGCGACGTCACGAGATCCGGGCCAAGCACCTGACCTCCTATACCGAGTTCAACCACAAGCGGCAGGTCGGTGTCCTGGTCGGTCAGCTGGATCGCGGCTGGGACGTGGCCCTCGTCTCGGACGCCGGCACCCCGGCCCTGTCCGATCCCGGCGAGGCGCTCGTTGCCGCTGCCGTCCTGGCCGGGCACACCGTCACGCCGATCCCGGGCGCGAACGCCGCCATTGCCGCGCTCGTGGCCTCGGGCCTGCCGACGCGCGAGTTCACCTTCCTTGGGTTCCTCTCCAAGAAGACGGGTCAGCGGCAGCGCGCGCTGGCGGCGCTCCTTGCGGAAGGTCGCACGATCGTGGTCTACGAGAGTCCGTACCGGACGGGCGACCTGCTCGCGGACCTGGCGGCGATCGCGCCGGATGCGCGGGTCGTCGTCGCGCGTGAGCTCACGAAGATCCACGAGACCTTCGTCCGTGGGACGGCCGCCGAGCTGGCCGCTCGGTATGCTTCCGAGCGTCCGAAGGGGGAGGTCACCGTGGTGATCGCGCCGGCAAGCGAGCGCCCGAAGGCCGGGGCATGAAGCGCGAGTACCGGAAGGCGCCGAGCGCGGCGCTCGGGCGGGACATGGAGCTGCTCGTCTTCGGTGACCGGGGGACCCCGGTCGTGGTCTTCCCCACGTCCATGGGCCGCTTCTACCAGTGGGAGGACTTCGGCATGGTCGCTCATCTCGCACCGCGCATCGAGGCCGGCCTGGTGCAGCTCTGGTGCGTGGACAGCGTGGACGGCGAGTCCTTCTACAACAAGCAGGCCCCGGCATCCGATCGCGCCCGGCGCCACCTCGCTTACGACCGCTACCTCACCGACGAAGTGGTGCCGTCGATCCGTCACGACAATCCGCACCTCGAGCTCGAGCTCCTCGGCGCGTCCTTCGGTGCGTTCCACGCCGTCACGCTCGCGACGCGGCACCCCGGTATCGCCAGCCGCGTCACCGGGCTTTCCGGGGCCTTCGATTCGTCGCGATGGCTCGACGGCCTCCGCCAGGACGACGCGTACTACGCGAACCCGCTCGCCTTCCTCCCGCAGCTCACCGACGAGCGGCAGCTCACGCCGCTTCGCGAGACCGAGTTCGTGATCGCCACCGGCGTGGAGGATCCGAACGTGGAGCAGTCGCGCCAGATCGTCGCGGTCCTTCAGGACAAACGCGTACCCGCGGCGCTGCATCTGTGGGACGGCTGGGCTCACGATTGGCCGTTCTGGAAAGAGATGGTGGATACCTTCCTGTGAGTACGACACCGCCCACCGCTACAGCCGCGCGGGGTGGCAGGGGCGAAGCCCCGGCGAGGACCAAGAGCAAGGTCGTCGGACTTCTGGTCGGGCGGGAGAACACATTCCCCCAGCCGTTCCTCGACGCCGTCAACACGAAGGGGGAGTCGAAGGGCGTGCGGGCCGAGATGGCGACGCTCGGCGGCGCGACCGAACACGAAGAGCCGAAGTACGGAGTGATCGTGGACCGCATCAGCCACGAGGTCCCGTACTTCCGGGCGCACCTCAAGAGCATGGCGGTCATGGGGACCGTCGTGATCAACGACCCGTTCTGGTGGGAGGCCGACGAGAAGTTCGTCGAGTGCACCATCGCGCGGAAGCTCGGGGTCGCCGTGCCGAAGACGATCCTGCTGCCGAACAAGTCCTACATCCCGGACATCAACGAGCAGTCGCTGCGCAATCTCGCGTACCCGATCGACTGGCAGGGCATGGTGGACTACGTCGGGCTGCCGGCGATCATGAAGCCGAACACCGGCGGCGGCTGGAAGGACGTCTACAAGGTCGATTCGATGGAGCAGCTGCTCTGGGCGTACGACCAGACCGGGACAGTGACGTTCGGCCAGCGGCCGAAGACGATGATCCTCCAGGAATTCATCCACTGGGATGAATACATCCGGTGCATCTGCATCGGGCGCGAGCACATCAATCCCGTGCGGTACGAGCCGAACGCGCCGTTCCACGAGCGGTACGCGGTGGACCGCCCGCTCGACGCAACGCTGCGCGACCGTGCGATCCATGACGCGCGAGCGCTCACCGACGCCCTCGGGTACGACATGGACACGGTCGAGTTCGCGGTGCGCGGAGGCATCCTCTACGCGATCGACTGGCTGAACCCCGCCCCGGACTTCGACAGCTTCTCGATCAAGGGCGCGAACTTCGAGTGGGTGCTCGAGCACATGAGCGATCTGGTCATCGCATATGCGACAGGCGCCGCGGAGCCTCCGTGGCGCGGAGAGCACCGGTGGTGGCGCCACATCCGCTGATCGAATACCACGGCCTGCTCGAGGACGGTGACCTTGCGGCCGAGAGCGCCGCGGCATTGACCGAGGGCCAGCGGTCTCGGCGCCTCGTCTTCGGAGACCGACCGCTCTGCGTCGCGCTGCGGCCGAACCTCATCAGCCGACCCCAGTACGACGCGATCACGGCGGCCTCCGAGACGCTCTACGGAGCGCTCGGGAAGCTGGAGCGCGCGCTCCTGAAGGACACGGACCTGCGGCTCGAGCTCGACCTCGAGCCGGCCGAGGCCGACCTCGTCCTGGCCGATCCGGGCTTCACCGCCTCGTCGCCGTCGGCGCGCCTCGATGGCTTCGTGGGCGAGGACGGCGTGATCCGCTACGTCGAGTACAACGCCGAGTCACCCGCCGGCATGGCCTACAACGACGAGCTCTCGGACGTCTTCGCGACGTTGCCGGTGATGCGGGCCTTCAAGAAGCGCCACCGGCTGATCGCGTTCCCGGTGCGGGGCAAACAGCTCGCGGCCCTGCGCCGCGCCCGCCGGCCCCGCGGTGAGATGAGGACGATCGCCATCGTCGACTGGCGGGGCCTGCCCACCCTCACCGAGTTCGAGATGTTCGCCGCGTACTTCAGGGCGCAGGGGCTGCGCGCGATCATCTGCGCGCCCGAGGACCTGACCTACGCACGGCGCACGCTGCGCGCCGACGGCGTGCGCATCGACGTCGTGTATCGGCGGGTCCTCACCAGCGAGCTCCTCGCCAAGCCGGAGGTCGCCCGGCCGCTGGTCCAGGCGTATCTCGACGGCACGGTCACGGTCGTGAACAGCTTTCGCGCGAAGCTCCTGCACAAGAAGATGAGCCTGGCGCTGCTGTCGGACGAGCGCTACGCGCGGCTGTACACGCCCGGCGAGCGGAAGGCGATAGCGACGCACATCCCGTGGACCCGGAAGATGCGCGAGGGGCACACGACCTATCGGGGCAAGACCGTGGATCTCGTCGATCTCGTGATGGAGCATCGCGATCGGTTCGTGCTCAAGCCGAACGACGAATACGGCGGCAAGGGGGTCGTGTTGGGCTGGACCGTCGACCAGCACGAGTGGGAACAGACCGTGCTCGCGGGCCTCACGGCGTCCTACGTCGTCCAGGAGCGGGTCTCGGTCCCCCGGTACCCGTTCCCGGTGCTGCTCGATCGGGTCCACTACCTCGACCTGTCGATCGATCACGACCCGTACCTGTTCTGGGGCCGGGTATCAGGGTGCCTCACCCGGCTGTCATCGAGCGCGCTCCTCAATGTGACGGCTGGGGCGGGCAGCGTCGTGCCCACCTATATCGTCGAGACATGACCGCCACCGGTAACGTACTGAACGAACGAGGAGTGGCTTTGCCGCGACGAGCGAGACCTTCAGCCTTGAGCGATTCCCGGCGTGAGCCGGGAAGTTGAGCAACGTCCCGCGACTCACCATCGGCATCGAAGAAGAGTTCCAGATCGTCGACAGCGAGGGCCACCTCAAGTCGCACAGCGAAACATTGCTCGCGGCCGCCAAACCATATTTGGAAGAACGCGCGCGACACGAGATGCTGCAGTCCGTGGTCGAGATCGGGACGCGCATCTGCGCGGACATCCCGGAGGCCCGGAACGAGATCACGCACGCGCGCGGCACCCTCGCGGCGCTCCTGGCCCGCGATGGCTTGCGGCTGGTGTCCGCGGGGACGCACCCCTTCTCGCACTGGCAGGACCAGCTCGTCACCGAGCAGGAGCGCTACAAGGTGCTCGAGGAAGAGCTCCAGGACGTCATCCGGGAGCTCCTCATCTTCGGCCTCCATGTGCACGTCGGGATCCCGGATCGCGAGCGGCGGATCGAGGTCATGAACGAGGCCCGCTACTTCCTCCCGCATCTGCTTGCCATCTCGACGTCGAGCCCGTTCTGGCTGACGCGCAACACGGGGCTCAAGTCGTACCGCCAGATCGTCTGGCAGCGCTTCCCTCGGACCGGCATCCCGCCGGAGCTGGGCTCCTGGGACGAGTACGAGAACTATGTCGAGCTGCTCGTGCGGACGAAGAGCATCGACGATGGCAAGAAGATCTGGTGGGACCTCCGGCCGCACGCGTTCTACCCGACGATCGAATTCCGCGTGTGCGACGCGGCGACGACGATCGACGAGACGCTGTGCATCGCGGGCCTCGTCCAGGCGATCTGCGCGAAGCTGCTCGTGCTGCGGGAGCGCAACCTCGGGTTCCGGCGCTATATGCCGAGCCTGATCCAGGAGAACAAGTGGCGGGCGATGCGCGGCGGCATGGACGCGAGCCTCATCGACTTCGGAAAAGAGACGGAGGTCCCAATGCGCGACCTCGCCGAGGAGCTCCTCGAGTTCGTCGATGACGTCGTCGATCCGCTCGGATCGCGCGCG
>JANLWM010000296.1:0-16464 GCA_031364525.1 Chloroflexota bacterium
ACGGTGCCGATGCAGACGTATGCGCTGACGCGGTCGGCCGGATATCCCCGCTGGCCGATCCGCTCGTCGTCGCGCCCGGGTACCAGCCATTGACGCGACCCGTTCGGATCGTCGCTCGCACACGCGATCGACCAGAGGGCCCTCGCGATGAGGTCGCTCTCCGACCCGACGATCACGACCAGGCGGGCCTCGCTCATCGCGCGGGCGACCGCCGAGCCGTACGCGGCCGCGAACTGACCCCACTGCCGGTACTCCCCCACGAACCCGCCGAGCGCCCGGATCGCGCTCGCGCGCCAGCCGTCCTCGCCGGTGAGCGTGGCCAGGCGGAGCAGCAGCTCCGCGGCGGCGGCGCCGTCCTCGATCGGCTTCTCGCGCATCGCGAGGCGGCCGGGCGCATCACGCTCGGGCCCATCCCAGAAGCCGCCTCGCTCCGGATCCTCGAGCTGCGCGCGCATCGTCCCGGCGAGCGACGCGGCCGCGGCGAGCGCCTTCGGCCGCGTCCCGGTCTCCGACTCGTCGAGGATCCCGTGAATGACCGCGACGTAGTCGGTGAGCAGGCCACGGACGCCGGCCTCCATCTCGCCGGTATGAGCGAGGGTCTGCCCGTCGAAGGCTCGCTGTCCGAGGGAATGCATCGCCGCGGTCCCCCGCGCACGCGGCCCCGCCTCACCCAGCGCGTTGGCCGCCGCGATGTACGCCGACGCAGCGAGCGCGTTCCAGCTCGTGTACACGCGCCGGTCCACGAACGGTGCGCCGTGTTCCGAGCGGCCGGCGGCGTCGAGGGTGTAGTAGTGCTCGTCCGCATCCTGAGAACCGGAGAAGGCCGCGACATCCTCGCGCCACAGGACGGTGTCCATCCAGCGCATCACGTCCCTCGCGACGCGGTCGTATCCGGCCGTCGGGAACGTGCGATGGGCCTCGCTATAGATCCACAGCAGCTCAGCGTTGTCTTCGAGCATCTTCTCGTAGTGCGGCACGCCCCACGCTCGGGTGGTCGAATAGCGGAAGAACCCGCCCTCGAGCTGGTCGTACATGCCGCCGCCGGCCATCGCGGCCAGCGTCTTGTGGAGCATCGTGGCGACGTCATCGCTCAGCGTCCGCCGGTACTCATCGAGCAGGAAACGCAGGAGCTTCGGCTGCGGGAACTTCGGCTCCCTGCCGAATCCGCCGAACTCGGCGTCGTACTGCCCGCGGATGAGCGTGCCGATGGAGCTCACGATCGAGAGATCCAGCTCACCCGGCTTCTGCTCGTGAGCGCCATGCTCGTGGGCCTTCATCTCGCGGAGGCGCGGCTCGAGCTCGCTTCGGTCGTCGCGCCAGGTGTCGGCGATCTCCCGCACGTAGCGGCGCATCGCGTCCGGCGGGAGATAGGTCCCGCCGTGCAGGATCTCGCCGCCCGGGGTCAGGAATGCGGTGGTGGGCCAGCCGCCCATGTTGTACCGGCGGTTCACATCCGGGCGCTCATCGTTGTCCACGCGGATCGGGATGTAACGCTCGTTGATCCCGCGGATCACCTCTGCGTCGCTGTAAGAGGTCTCGTCCATGACGTGACACCAATGGCACCACACGGCGCTGATGGAGAGCAGCACCGGCTTGTCGGCCGCGACAGCCTCGGCGAACGCCGGTTCGCCCCAGGGGCGCCAGGCGATCTCGTGCGCGCGATTCGGACGGGGAGAGAAGTGAAGACCGCTCACGACCATGACGATACGGCCGCCTGATTACCATGCGACGCGATGGCACGTCGCCAGCTGACCGGCCCGGCGCTCTCGACGCTGCTCCCGGACCTGATGGAGCTGGCCCCCGACGCCATCATCACGGTGACGGCTGACGGCACGATCGAGCTTTGGAGCGACGGCGCCGTGACGACCTACGGCTTCACCCGCGACGAGGCCGTCGGCCAGATCGCCCGCGAGCTTCTGCGCACGCGCTTCCCTGGAGCTGCGTCGGTCACGGTCGACCCGGACGCGGAGGTGTTCCGCACGGGACGTTGGTCCGGCGAGCTCGTGCAGACCCGGAAGGACGGCGCGGAGATCACGGTCGCGGGCCGGTGGGCGATCCGACGCGACGAACGCGGAATGAGCAGCGGGATCCTTCGCCACGAGTCGGACATCACGGCGCAACGGCGGGTCCAGGAGGATCTCGCGTTCGAGGCGCGGCGCCAGGGGGCGCTCTCGCGTTTCGCGGTCACGGTCGACGTGGCCAACAACACCCAGACCGAGATCCTCGAGCGTGCGGTCGCGGCCGTCGCTGCCGGTCTTCCGGCTGACGCCGCGAGCATCGTCATGTGGGAGCCGGTGCGTGGCGAGTTCGTCCTCAGCGCCTCGACGATCGCGGCGCCGACACCGGGCGAGGCGGCCGGCGAGCGGCCACAGATGGCGTCTGCGACGCGCTGGATCATCGAGCACCGGCTGCCGCTCGTGATCCAAGACGTGCGTAACGATCCCGACGGCGCCGAGACGACCCTCGCCGAGCACGGTTTCGTCGCTTACGCGGGTGTGCCGGTCGTGCTCTACGGCGAAAAGGCGACCGGCGTGCTCTACGCGCTCCATCGCAGCCCCCCCGCTTCGAGCGATGGCGACCTCGGCTACCTCCGCGAGGTCGCGCTCCGGACGGCCGTCGCCATCTCGCTGCAGCGGCTGCTGGAGGACGTGCAGCTTGCCAATGACGAGCTGAAGCGCGGGCGTCGCGAGACAGAGTCGATCCTGCGGTCGGCGAGCGAAGGCATCTGTGGCCTCGATCTCGCGGGCTGCTTCACGTTCGTGAACCCCGCCGCAGCTCGGCTCCTCGGTTATGCATCGGCGGACCTGCTCGGGAAGGACGCGCACGAGACGATCCACCACACCCGCACGGACGGGTCGCCGTATCCCGCGGCCGACTGCCCGGTGCGACGCACGTACGCGACCGGCGAGCGCGCCACCGACGCCACCGAAGTCCTCTGGCGCAAGGACGGGTCTCCCGTGCCGGTCGAGTGGTGGGCCACGCCGATCAACGAGGGCAGCGCGGTCGCCGGCGTCGTGTTGACCTTCCGGGACATCGCGCAGCGAAAGGAGGTCGACCGGATGAAGGACGAATTCGTGTCGGTCGCCAGCCACGAGCTTCGCACGCCGCTCACATCGATCCACGGCGCGCTCGGTCTCATCGCCGGGGGCGTGTTCGGTGCCCTGCCGGATGGCGCCGACGAGATGATCCGCACGGCTCTTCGCAACGCGGAGCGGCTCGGCCGGCTCGTGAACGATCTCCTCGATCTCGACCGGATGCGCGCCGGGCAGGCGCCGATCCAGCGGCGGGACGTCGACATCGCGGAGCTCGCGCAGCAGGCCGCCGAGGTCATGGGGCCGATGGCCGAGTCCGGTGGCGTGCGGCTGGAGCTCGAGGTCGTGCCGTGCGTCGTGGCCGCGGACGCCGACCGGATCCTCCAGGTGCTGACGAACCTGATCTCGAACGCGGTCAAGTTCTCCCCGAGCGGTCAGGTCGTTCGGATCGCGACGGAGCATCGCGGTGGCGAGCTCATCGTGCGCGTCATCGATCACGGCCGAGGGATCCCGGCCGACAAGCTGGATGAGGTCTTCGAGCGGTTCCAGCAGGTGAACGTCGCCGACGCGCGCGTTCGCGGCGGCAGCGGACTTGGCCTCGCGATCGCGCGGGAGATCGTCGAACAACATGGTGGCCGGATCTGGGCGGAGAGCGCCCCGGGGACGGGGTCCACATTCGTGCTGGCGCTGCCTGATCGCACACGGCAGGCGGATGGAGGGCGAGCGTGAGCAAGCGGCGGGTACTCCTCATCGACGATGAGGACGACATCCGGTCGATCGCATCTATCGCGCTCGAGCGCGTCGGCGGCTGGGAGGTCAAGGCCGCATCGGGCGGTGCCGACGGGATCGCGATCGCGGAGGAGTGGCGCCCCGACGCGATCCTGCTGGACGCGATGATGCCTGGCATGGACGGTCTTGCGACCCTGAAAGCGCTGCACGAGCGCCCGGCGACCGAAACGATCCCGGTCGTTTTCCTGACCGCGAGCGTTCAGACCTCGGAGCGGCAGGTCCTCCTCGACGCAGGCGCGGCCGGCGTGCTGGCGAAGCCATTCGATCCGATGACCCTTCATCTGGTCGTCGCGCAGGCGCTGGGGTGGTCCATCTGAAGAGCGACGAAGAGTTCGCGGCCCAGATCACTCGGGTCTGGGATGCGAGCCGCGGCACCATGAATTCGCGACTTGACGCCGTTGACGCTGCGGGCGCGGCGTTGCTCGCCGGGTCGCTCGGCGGCGAGGAACGGGCGGCCGCACTGGTCGCTGCGCACAAGCTCGCCGGATCGCTCGGCACATTCGGCCTGCCTGAGGGATCCGAGCTCGCGAGCGAGCTTGAGCTCATGCTTCGGGCTCCCGGCGTCCCGGCGGTCATGCGGCTCTCTGAGCTCGCCGAGCGTCTTCGAGCGATCGTGCGCGCGGGACCGGTCCTCCCGACGACCGCCACGGCCGGGACCGCGCCCGTCGACACGCAGATGGTCACGACCCCGGACGCTGATCACGGCCAGATCCAGGTCGATGTGGTGATGGTGGATGACGACGTCGTGCTGACGGAGCTCGTTCGGCACGCGCTCGAGACGCGCGGCTACAGCATGACCGCCATCGGCGATGGCAAGGCCGCGGTCGAGGCATTGATCGGGCCGCCGCCCCTCCGTTGCCGGCTGCTGCTCCTGGACGTTGACCTCCCGGGGCTGGACGGGTTCTCGGTGCTGCGTCGTCTCACGGCAGCGGGCGTGACGCAGACGACCCCCACGATCATGTTGACCGTGCGCGCCAGTGAGACCGAGATCCTCGAGGCGCTGCGGGCCGGCGCGATGGATCACGTGACGAAGCCGTTCAGCATGCCCATCCTCATGCAGCGCATCCGGTTGGCGCTGGAGCGATGACGGCCGACGAGCTGCTGCGCCGATCGATCGGCGGCGAGATCGTCGCGATCGGGCTCGCGATCGCAGCGATCATCGGGAACGCCATCTGGACCGCAGGCAATGACCGCCGGCTGCGGTCGCGCATGGGCACCGGCCGGCGGCTGCTGCTTGCGGCGATCGAGGCTCCACTCGCCGATGACCAGCTCGACCTGCTGCAGCGGCTCGGGCGCCGGATCCAGATCCGGCTGCTCGCGGAGCTCGCACCGTCCCTCGAGGGCGAGCAGCGAGCCGCGTTGAGCGACCTCGCCGATCGGCTGGGCATCACGGCCCGCGCGACGACGCAGTGTCACAGCCGCTGGTGGTGGCGCCGGCTGTATGCGACACGGGTGCTGACCCTTGTGGACGCGGGCGAAGACATCATGCCGGCGTTGATCCGCGATCCGCATCCGCTCGTCCGCGCGCAGGTCGCCGAATGGGCATCGCAGCACCCGTCTCCGTCGCTGCTGCTGGCGCTCATCGCCCTCCTTGACGACACCAAGCGCATCGCGCGGTTCGCGGTCCAGGACACGCTCCTGCGTATCGGGCGACCGTCGGTGCCTGCGCTCATCCACGCGCTCGGAACGATGGGTCCGGTCGGGATCGCAAGCGGCCTGATCGTCGCCGCGCGCCTCGGAGACCCGGACCTGCTGCCGCTCGCCGTCTCGTTCGCGGACCACCCGGCAGCGGCCGTGCGTGCCGCGGCCGGGGGCGTCCTCGCGGCGATCGGAGGCGACGTGGCAGTAGAAGCCCTCCATCGCCTTGTCGCGGACCCGCTGGCGGATGTGCGGCTGGCAGGGGCTCGTGGTCTCGGCCGCCTCGAGCACTGGCCCAGCGCGACGGTCCTGCTGCCGCTGTTGAGCGATCCGACCTTTCCGGTGCGTCGGGAAGCGGCGCTCGCGCTCACCGCGATGGGTGCGCCCGGCTCGCTGATCCTCCGCACGGCCCTCCGCGGCAGCGATCGTTTCGCCGCCGACATCGCGGCGCAGGCGCTCGGGGCGGAACGCACGTGACCGCCGGAGATGTCGTGCGGTCCGTTCTGGTCTATCTGGACGTCGCGATCCTTGGCTATTTCCTGATCGTCAACACGTTCTACGCCACGCTCCTGGTGAGCGCGACGATCGAGATGTGGGTCCACGTCCGCCAGGTCCGCGGCGAATCGCGATGGCGGGTGCTCGGCTCGGACGTCGCGCCCAGCGTGAGCATCCTCTCGCCAGCCTTCAACGAGGCCCCGACCGTCGCAGCGAGCGTCGGCGCGCTCCTGGGACTTCGTTACGCCAACCTCGAGGTCATCGTGGTGAACGATGGGTCAACGGACGGGACTCTTGCGATCCTGCGCGACGCGTTCATGCTCGAGCCTGTGCATCCGATATCCGACCGGCGATTGCACACCGCGAGCATCCGATCGTTGTATCGCTCGAAGCTGGACCCTGGTCTCCTCGTGGTCGATAAAGACAACGGCGGCAAGGCGGACTCCCTCAATGCTGCGCTCGACCTGGCCACGGGCGACCTCGTCTGCGCCATCGACGCGGACACCCTCATCGAGCCAGACGCGCTCCAGCGAATGGTCCGGCCGTTCCTTCTCTCCGACGATGTGCTCGCCGCCGGTGGCACGATCCGCGTGGCGAACGACTGCCTCGTCGAGGACGGCCGGATCGTGGACGTTCGGGTGCCGCGGAGCATCGTCGCCGGATTACAGGTGCTCGAGTACATGCGTGCGTTCCTGTTCGGCCGGCTCGGCTGGAACCGCCTCGGTGGCAACCTCATCATCTCCGGCGCGTTCGGTCTGTTCCGGCGCGAAGCAGTGGTGAGTGCGGGCGGCTATACGCACGACACGGTCGGTGAGGACATGGAGCTGGTGGTGCGGTTGCGCCGCCACGGCTATGAGAACGGCACCGCAACGCGGGTCGCATTCATTCCCGACCCCGTCGCCTGGACGCAGGTGCCGGAGTCACTCCGGGTCCTCGGGCGCCAGCGGGATCGGTGGCACCGCGGGCTTGCGGACACGCTGTGGCGGCATCGCCGGCTGATGTTCAATCCGCGCTACGGAGCGCTCGGTCTCGTGGGATATCCGTATTTCCTCTTCGTCGAGCTCTTCGCTCCGATCCTCGAAGCCATCGGCCTCGCGGCGCTCGTCGCCGGGTTCCTGATCGGCGCGGTCGATCTCTCGTTCGCGCTCCTGTTCTTCAGCGTCGCCTACGGCTATGGGCTCGTGCTCACGTTCCTCAGCATGTTGATGGATGAGCTCGCGTACCGGCGGTACCGTCGCATCGGCGACCGGATCGCGCTCATCGCGCTCGCGTTCCTTGAGACGTTCGGCTATCGCCAGCTGACGGTGTTCTGGAGGCTGCGCGGCGTGGTCACGTATCTTCGCGGGCGCCGGGACTGGGGCGTCATGGATCGTCGCGGGTTCGCCAGGAAGGCGAGCTAGAGGCCCAATACCCGCATGAATCGAGGGTATTCAGGTCTGTGAGCGTGTCCGGAGCCCCTCGACGCAGACGCCCAGGGCCCTAGAATGAGGGCCGGATCACCTCGAGGAGGACCGTCTTTGGCGATCGACACCACACCACAGGAAACGACCCCCAGCGACGCTGTCGTGAGCCTCACGGCCAAGGCGTCGGACAAGCTCAAAGAGATCATCGCGAAGCAGGGTCGGGCCGACCTCGCGCTTCGCGTCTACGTCACCCCGGGCGGGTGCTCGGGTTTCTCGTATGGGATGACGTTCGCCGAAGGTGTCGAAGAGGGTGACACGGTCATCGAGCACGATGGCGTCAAGGTCGTCGTTGACCCGATGAGCGCGATGTACGTCAAGGGCAGCGAGATCGACTTCGTCGACGCACTGATGGGCGGCGGGTTCGCGCTCCGCAACCCGAACGCCGTCTCCAGCTGCGGCTGCGGCCAGTCGTTCAAGACCGCCGGCGACACCGGCACCGCGAAGGCCTGCGCCCACTGACCATCGCAAGGGCTCTGCCCCCTGCCACCCCCGCACTGCGTAATCGAATGGGCCGCCGGAAGGCGGCCCTTTCATTTCTCCAGTCGGCCGAGCAGAGCGTGTTGGTCACCGGCGAGAACGAGGTCCGGTCCGATCGGGACCCAGCTGAACTCGAACCAGAAGTCGCCGTCGCCCTCCTCGGCAAGATGCGACCACGACTCGGGTAGATCTGGCGGAGGACCGATGTGGAACACGTGTCGCTCGTGCAGCTCGTGGCGCGCGTGTCCGCGGAAGGAGTCGTGGAACTCGTGGTCGTAGGTCCCGAGCTTCGTGACGACCGCGAATCCCCGCCGGCCGGTCTCCTCCTCGGTCTCGCGGATGGCTCCTGCCTGCGGATCCTCGCCCGGGTGCAGCGTGCCGGCCGGGACCTGGAGGCCCGCATCGGGATGGTCGCGATGGCGGAACACGAGGAGGCGACGATCCCGGACGACGTAGCAAAGCACCTTGCCGACGCGCGGCAGCGTCGCCATCGCTCCTTAGCGCCCTCGCGACCAATCTTCACGCACGATCGCCCAGACCATCAGGTCGTGGAACGTGCCCTTCGCATAGATCGCCTGCCGGCTGATCCCCTCGAAGCGGCAGCCGGACTTTTCCGCCACCCGCCACGACCCGGTGTTCCGCGGATCCATCCGGATGACGACGCGATTGAGGGCCATCCGTTTGAAGCCGAATTCGATCATCGCCTTGGCGGCCTCGGTCATGAGGCCCTGACCCCAGTACGGCTTCGCCATGGCATAACCGAGCTCGGCCGTCCCGTGCTCCCGATCCCAGGAGTTGAACCCGCCGGTGCCGATGACCTTGCGCTCGGACTTGAGCTCGATGCCCCAGTTAGCGACGCGCTTTTCCAGGTAGGCATCGAGGACCCGGCGCACGAATTGGCGGGTCTCCTCCGGCGAGGTGTGCGGCGCCCACGATGTGTACCGGGACACATCAGGGTCGGTCGCGTAGGCGTAGATCGCTTCCTCGTCGCTCGCGCGGATCCGCCGCAACGTCATCCGGTCCGTGCTGACCTGCGGGAGCTGACTGAAGACGTTCTCGATCTGCATCAGACGGACTCGACCTCGCGGCGCCGCGTGAACCGGCGGGCCTTGAGCTCGAAGCGGGGCAGGCTACCGGGCTCGACGACCTCCAGCGCCGCGCGGACGCCGATGTCGCGATGGATCGCGTCGCCGACGGCGCGGGCCAGGCCGGCAGCGTCGGCCCCGGCACGTGGCTCGATGGTGCAGCGGAGCGCCTCCATCCCGCGCTCGGTGTAGGCCTCGATCCGGAACTCCACGATCTCGTCGAACCGCCGCACGATGCCCTCGAGCGCGCTCGGGAACACGTTGACCCCGCGGACGGTGAGCATGTCGTCCACCCGGCCGAGGATCCCACCTTCGAGCTTCACCAGCGTTCGCCCGCACGAACATGTCGACCGAACGGCCCGGACGCGGTCTCCGGTCCGGTACCGGATCGCGGGCGAGCCCCACCGACCGAGGTTGGTCAGGACGAGCTCGCCCTCGCCTTCGTCGGCCACGCTCCCGTCCTCCGACCTGATCTCGGCGATGAATTCGCGCTCGATGAGATGGACGCCGTCCCGGGCGCTGCAGCTGAAACCCGTCGCGCCGATCTCGGTCGCCCCGGTGTGATCGAAGGCCGCGACGCCGAAGGCGCCTTCGATCCGGGATCGGGTGGCCGGGATCGAGGCCCCGGGCTCTCCGGCGTGGACCGATACCCGCAACGCGGACCGCGACAGATCGACGCCGACCTCCACCGCGGCATCCGCGAGACGCAGCGCGTACGTTGGTGTGCACACCAGCACCGTCGACCTGGTCGCAACGATCGCTGCGGCACGCTCTTGACTGGACATCGCCGCGCCCGAGATCGCGAGCGCGCCGATGTGCTCAGCGCCCGCGAACGCGGACCAGAAGCCGATGAACGGTCCGAACGAGAAGCAGAAGAACACGCGGTCGGCGCCGGTCACGCCCGCGGCGCGGTAGATGGAGCGCCACGATTCCTTCCACCAGGCCCACGACTCCGCAGTGTCGAGGATCCGGAGCGGCTGACCGGTCGTGCCGCTGGTCTGATGGAGCCGCGTGTACCGGTCGAGCGGATAGGTCAGGTTCGTGCCGAACGGCAGATGCGCGGCCTGGTCGAGCGAGAGCTCGGTCTTCGTCGTGAACGGCAGCTCGGACCACGCGTCGACCGTCGCCGATCCGCCGAGCTTCGCGCGGTAGAACGGGTTCGTGCGTACGACCTCCGGCAGCATCGCGTCGAGTCGCTCCCGCTGCGCGGCCCGGCGGGCGCCGTCGGTCCAGGTCTCGCTCGGGTCGATCACGTCGCCGCGGAGGCCCGCGCGGTCATGCCTTGAGCAGCCGCTGTGGCGAACCGGTGCGGACGAGCTCGCCCGTTGCCTCCAGGTCGAGTTTGATGGCCATCCCGTACCACGACGCGCTCTTCGTCCGGTCCCAGCCCTTCGTCTTGACCAGCCGCTTCTCCAGCGAATCCAGGAACTCGGCGAGCGTCAGGCCTGGACCGGTCCGCGGAAGCGTCGTGAGCGCGGCTTTTCGGAGGACCGCGTGGATGTCCGTCGCGATCCGCGGGCCCTTCTTCTTCGGGTCCGGATTACGAAGCTGGATGCGATCCGCTGCGACGACCATGTGCTGCCTCCCGACGCTCGCTCGCCAGTCGCAGTGATGCTATCGGCGGTGCCGTTCGCCCGGCCGTATCATGCACCGCACGCCGTATGGGGGAGAGTACGTACCGGGTCGTCCCGGCAGTCGACAAGGCAGCCCGGCTTCTCGCCGAGCTGCGTGAGCACGAGAGCCTCGGGATCTCCGAGCTCGCGCGACGGATCAACGCGTCCAAAGGGACGGTGCGCGACATCCTCCTGACGCTCGCCTCGCACGATCTCATCACCCGCGACCGCGAGGGTCGCTTCCGTAGGGGCGGCCAGCGCTTCGACCTCACCTATCTCGCGCGGCCACACCTCGACGCGCTGCTCGCGGCGTTCGGCGAGACGGCGCTGCTCGGCATCGCGACCGGGGACGGTGTCGAGATCGCCGCCAGCGCGGAGCCAACGACCGATCTGCACATCAGCGCGCCATTGGGCCGGCGCCTGCCGGCGAACGTCGGTGCGCACGCCAAGGTCTTGAGCGGCGGCGCCGACATCGGCATCGACGATGAGGAATACCTCGCCGGGATCCGAGCGGTCGCCGCTCCCATCATCGACGCCCAGGGCCGACGCGTCGCGGCGCTCCTCGTGGTCGGATCGAAGGAACGGCTCGATCTGCGCACGTTGCGGCGGATCGGCGAGCGCTGCGCGGCCGAGGCCGCAGCGTTGTCGGCGCAGCTCGGGCGGCGGGAGGCAGTCGCATGACGAAGGAGCTCCTGGTCCTGCGGGTGAACGGCGAGCGTCACACGGTCGCCGCCGAGCCACACCACACCCTGCTCGAGGTCCTCCGCGAGGAGCTGCAGCTGACCGGCACGAAGCACGGCTGCGAGCTCGGCGAGTGCGGTGCCTGCACCGTCCTCGCGGACGGCGTGCCGATCCTCTCCTGCCTCACCCTGCCTGTCGTTCTTGGGTCCGATGTGGAGATCACGACGGTCGAGGGATTGGCCGATGGCGGGACCCTTCACCCTCTGCAGACCGCGTTCGCGGAGGAGGGCGCCGCGCAGTGCGGCTATTGCACGCCCGGGATGCTCCTGGCCGCGAAAGCTCTTCTCGACACCAACCCGCGTCCGACCCGCGACGAGATCGCGCAGGCGATCTCGGGCAACCTCTGCCGCTGCACCGGGTACACGGCGATCTACGAGGCCATCGAACGAGCGGCGAAGACGGCGCAGGCCACATGACCGACGGCCCGCAGCTCTCCATCCTCGGCCGTCGCCTTCCGAAGACGAATGCATGGGCCCATCTGACCGGCCAGGCGAAATATGCCGACGACATCATCCTGCCGCGGATGCTCTACGGGCGGCTGCTGCGGTCCACTGAGGCCCATGCGCGGATCACCAAGCTCGACGTCTCGCGCGCGCTCGCGCATCCTGGCGTCGTCGCCATCGTGACCGGGAGGGACATGCCCGAGAAGATGGGGATCATGCCGTCCACGCAGGACGAGACCGCTCTCGCGGTGGACAAGGTGCGCTACGTCGGCGAAGCCGTGGCGGCCGTGGCGGCGCTCGACGAGGACACCGCCTTCGAGGCGCTGGGGCTCATCGATGTCGAGTACGAGCCGCTCGACCCGATCCTGTCGATCGAGGAGGCCCTCGAGCGCGACGACGTCAAGATCCACGAGGACAGCCGGCGCGCGAATGTGTTCAAGGAGGTCCACCTCAGTTTCGGTGACCTCGAAGCCGGCTTCGCGAAGGCCGAGCACACCCGCGACGACTGGTTCTTCTTCGAGGGGAACACGCACGCTCCGATCGAATCGCATAGCTGCGTCGCGAACGGCGAGGCCAACGGGAATGTCACCCTGTGGACCTGCACCCAGGTGCCGCATTACCTCCATCGCGAGCTCGAGAAGGTGCTCGGCATCCCGCGGTCGCGGATCCGCGTCGTCGCGACACCGAACGGCGGCGCCTTCGGTGGCAAGAGCGACCCGTTCGCCCACGAGTTCGCAGCGTGCCTCCTTGCGCTACGCACGAAGCGGCCGGTGAAGTTCACCCTCGATCGCGAGGAGGTGTTCTACGCGCATCGCGGCCGCCATCCGGTGAAGATGCATCTCAGAACGGGCGTCATGAAGGATGGCGAGATCACCGCCGTGCATTTCCAGAGCTGGCTCGACGGCGGCGCATACGCGTCCTACGGGATCGCGACGACGTACTACACCGGCGCGCTCCTCACGGTCACGTACCGGGTGCCGGCCTACAAGTTCGACGGGGTGCGGGTGTACACGAACAAACCGCCGTGCGGCCCGAAACGCGGCCACGGCACGACCCAGCCGCGATTCGCGTTCGAGGCCCAGCTCGACAAGATCGCCAATGACCTCGGGCTCGATCCGCTCGCCTACCGCAAACGGATCCTGCAGCCGGCGCACTCGCGCACCATCAACGACCTCCGCATCACGACGATGGGGCTCGGCGAGTGCCTCGATCGCGCAGGCGAGCGCACCGGCTTCAGCGCGAAGCACGGAAAGCTGCCAGACGGCAAGGGCATCGGCATCGCCGGCAGCGCGTACATCTCCGGCGCGGGCCTGCCGATCTATTGGAACGAGATGCCCCACTCCGGCGCGACCGTGAAGATCGACCGCGGCGGCGGGGTCACCGTCTATTGCGGCACGGCGGAGATCGGCCAAGGGTCGGACAACATGCTCGCGAGCGTCACTGCCGAGACGCTCGGCGTGCTCCCGGATGACGTCCACGTCGTGTCCGGCGACACGTCGCTCGCGCCGGTGGACCTGGGCTCGTACTCGTCACGGGTCACGTTCATGGCCGGCAACGCGGTGAAGGACGCCGCGATGAAGCTGCGCGACCAGCTGGCAACGGTGGCGGCCGAAAAGCTCAACGTGCCGCGCGATCGCATCGTCTGCGCGCTCCGGCAGGTGTACGACAAGGACGACCCGACAACGGCCCTGAGCTTCACCGACGTCGCGGTGCTGGCGGAAGCCCGCTACGGCACACTGTCGGCCGCCGGCTGGTACAAGCCGCCGCCCGGCATCGGTGGGACCTTCAAGGGCGCCGGAGTCGGTCCGACGCCCGCGTACTCGTATCAGGCCGCCGTCGCCGAGGTGACGGTCGATCGGGCCACCGGACGGCTGACGGTGGACCGGATCGTCACGGCGCACGACTGCGGGCGGGCGCTCAATCCGGCGAACGTCGAGGGCCAGATCGAGGGGGCCGCGTACATGGGCTACGGCGAGGCGATCGGCGAGGAACAGGTGTTCCGCGGAGGCCTGCACAAGAAACCGTCGCTGCTCGACTACAAGATCCCGACGTCGCTGGACACCCCGGTGCTCGAGGCGATCATCGTCGAGACGATCGACGCGGAGGGACCGTACGGCGCGAAAGAGGCCGGCGAGGGTCCGCTCAACCCGGTGATCCCGGCGATCGCGAATGCGGTCTTCGACGCGATCGGGGTGCGCTTCGACGAGACGCCGATCACGCCCGAGAAGATCCTCGATGCCCTCGCGAAGAAGAAGGTCCGCGTCGGCCCGACCGGCCTCGAGACCGGTCGCGATCCAAAGGCCGCGCTGCGCCGGCTGAGCGCGTCCACTGATGCGCGGGAGCGCAAGCGCGATGCTTAGGCTCCCGCGGTTCCAGCTGCACACGCCGGCGACCGTCGCGGACGCGGCGCTGCTCCTTCGTGAGCACCGCGCCGCGGAGCAGGATGCCGCGAAGACCGGCACGCCGGGCATCACGGTGATGCTCGTCGCCGGCGGCACGGACCTCTACCCGAACATGAAGCGCCGGCAGTTCACACCGGCCACGCTCATCGCGCTCGGGAAGGCCGTGCCCCGGGGCATCAGCAACGGCAAGGGCCTCACCATCGGCGCGGGCGCCACGCTCACGGCCGTCGCGACCGACGCGCGGGTCCGGAAGGGCTACCGCGCGCTCGCCGAGAGCGCACTATCGATCTCGACACCCCAGCTTCGGAACATGGGCACGCTCGGCGGGAACCTCTGCCTGGATACGCGGTGCAACTGGTACGACCAGTCGCTGTTCTGGCGGATGGCCGAGGGCATGTGCATGAAGACCGATCCCACCGTCGTCTGTCGCGTCGCGCCGTCGAGCCCCCGCTGTCTCGCCGTGGCGAGCGCCGACACCGTGCCCGCGCTGCTCGCCCTCGGCGCGAGTGTGCGCGTCGTGAACGCGGAAGGCGAACGCACGATCGCGCTGGCCGACCTGTACCGGGAGGACGGCATCAGCCACCTGACCATCGGGCGTGACGACATCGTGACCGAGGTGCTGCTGCCGGCGTTCGAGGGCTGGAGGAGCACGTACCTCAAGCTGCGCGACCGCGGGTCCTTCGACTTCCCGATCCTCGGCCTCGCCGCGGCCGTGCGGATGGAAAACGGCGTCGTGCGCGAGGCGCGCGTCGCGATGACGGCTGTCGCGTCACGGCCCATGCTCGTCCTGGACGCCGCTAGCGCGATCATCGGCACCCGTCTCGAGGACGACGCGATCGCGGCGGCGGCCGCGGCGGCCCACAAGCTCGCCCGTCCGATGGACAACACCTCCGGCACGCTCGCGCAGCGGAAGCGGAGCGTGCCGGTGTACGCGACACGCGCCCTCGCGTCATTGCGCGACAGCTGATGCGGAGCGTCGCGGTCGTCCCGGCAGCGGGGAGCGCGGAGCGATTCGGGGGCAAGAAGCTTCTCGCGCTCGTCGATGGCGAGCCGCTCCTCGATCGGACGATCGCCGCGTTGCTCGATGGGGGCGTGGATCAGATCGTCGTCGTCGTCGGGCCGGACGCTGACGAGCTGAAGCGCGACGTGAATGCGTTCAGCGATGCGCGGGTGTGGCCGGTCGTCAACCCCGATCCGTCGCGTGGCATGTTCTCCTCGCTCCAGGCCGGCATGTCGGTGGCCCAGATCAAGTGGGGCGACGCGCTCGTCGTGCTACCGGCCGACATGCCGTTCGTGCAGCCGGCGACCGTCCGGCTGCTGCTCGCCACGTTCGCGGCCAAGAGCGCGATCGTCTCGCCGCGCTACCAGGGCAAACGCGGCCATCCGGTCATCCTGCCGCCCGCCCTTCGTGACGAGATCCGGTCTGCGGACGCCCTGCTGACGCTCCACGACATCCTGAAGCGTCATCCGGATCTCAGGGTGGACGTGGAGGTCCTGGACCCGGGCGTGGTCCGGGATGTCGATCGTCCTGAGGACCTCCCCGGCCGGTGAGACACTAGGGCCGTGAGAGAGCTGTATGCGCGCATGGCGGAGCTCGGCCGCGACGGCCGGCCGTTCGCCGTCGCGACGGTCGTCCGCACCGTCGGATCCACCCCGCAGGTGGTCGGCGCGAAGATGCTCATCGACGACCTCGGCCGGACCTACGGCACGCTCGGCGGCGGGTGCGTCGAGGGCGACGCCTTCGCCGAGGCCAAGCGCATCCTCGAGGAGGGCGGCTCGTCCCTGCGCGAGTACGAGCTCACCGAAGAGCTCGCCTGGGACACCGGCCTCGTGTGCGGCGGCACGATGTGGATCAACATCGAGCCTGGCGCAACTGCGCTCACCATCGGCGATCGGGATCTCCTCCCGGAGGTCCTCGCCGCTTCGTCCACCGGGACGCCGATCGCGCTCGCGACGTTGCTCCGGAAGGATGGCCACGATGTGGTCCCCGCGGGGCGTATTTACGTGGAACAGGACGGCTCGTCCGGCGGCACACTCGGCGACCCCGACCTCGATGCACGCTCGCGCGATCTCGCGGCGGAGACGCTCCGCGCGGGGACGGCTCGGACGACGGCCCTCGACGATGCGACGGAGCTGCTCGTCGAGCCGATCGTCGCGAAACCGCATCTGGTCGTCGCCGGTGCGGGCCACGTCGGCCTGGCCCTCGCGAAGCTCGCGCACTCGTTGGACTACGACGTCACCGTCATCGACGATCGCCCCGAGTTCGCGTCGCGCGAGCGCTTTCCC
>JANLWM010000362.1:0-16416 GCA_031364525.1 Chloroflexota bacterium
ACAAGCTCCAGAGCATGCCCTTCAACGCATCGACGCCGCTCCTGTATTACAACAAGGACGCGTTCAAAGAGGTCGGGCTCGACCCGGCGAAGCCACCGGTCACGTTCACCGAGATCACCGACGCCGCGAAGAAGCTGACCAAGAAGGACGCGAGTGGAACGACCACCCGCTTCGGCTTCGGGCCGTCGATCTACGGTTGGCTCTTCGAGCAGCTCATGGCGACGTCCGGCGCCTTGTACTGCGACCAGGGCAACGGGCGTGACAATCGCGCGACGAAGGTCGTCTACAACGGCGCCGAGGGCAAGGCCATCCTCGATTGGTGGAAGGCCGGCATCGACGGCGGCTACTTCTACAACCCGGGCATCGACAACGCCGGCGCAACGAACTCGTTCAACGCCGGCAAGAGCGCGATGTACATCGAAAGCTCGGCCTCGCTCCGCGGTTCCATCAACAACGCGAAGTTCCAGGTCGGGACCGGCATCTACCCGAGGCCGGACAGCAAGCCCGCGACCGGCGGCAACATCATCGGTGGCGCCTCGCTCTACATCCTGAAGAGCAGGCCGGCCGAAGAGCAGCAGGCCGCGTGGGAGTTCATCAAGTTCGCGATGACCCCGGCGGTCCAGGCGCAGTGGCAGTCCGACACCGGCTACTACCCGATCGTGAAGGCGGCCTACAACGAGGGACCGAGCAAGGAGTGGTCGACCAAGTACCCGCAGTTCCTGACGCCGGTCAATCAGATCCGCAACTCGCCCCAGAACCGCTCGACCAACGGGTGCGTGCTCGGCGTCATGCCGCAAGCTCGCGCCCGGACCCAGAAGATGATCGAGTCGGTCCTCCTGGGCCAGGCCACCAGCCAGGCCGCGCTCGATGCGGCCGTCGCGGACATGAACGACCAGATCGACAAGTACAACAAGGCGAACAAATAGCCACCACACGCGAGGAGACGCTGCGGTCGCTCGGCGGCCGCAGCGTCGATCTCCTCGTCATCGGCGGTGGGATCGTCGGGGCGGGCATCGCACGGGACGCTGCGCTCCGCGGCCTCTCGGTCGCGCTCGTCGAGCAGAACGATCTCGCTAGCGGCACGACCTCGCGACCGACCCGATTGATCCATGGTGGCCTTCGCTACCTCGAGCTGTTCGATTTCGGCCTCGTGCGCAGTGACATGCGCGAGCGGGAGACGCTTCTCCGCATCGCTCCGCATCTGGTGTTCCCGCTCGCGTTCCTGCTGCCGCTCTACCGGCCGACGCCGTTCTACCGGCTGAAGCTGCGCGTCGGGATGTTCCTCTACGACCTGCTGTCGCTCGACAAGAGCCTCCCCAAACGGCTTCGCCTCGGCCGCGCCGACACGCTCGCGGCGGAGCCCAACCTCGATCCGGACGGGCTCAGCGGGTCGTGGCGCTTCTATGACGCGCAGGTCCCGTTCGTCGAGCGGCTGGTCGTCGAGAATGCCATCGACGCAGCGGCCAACGGCGCGCTGATCCTGAACCACGCCCGCGCGACGGGCTACCTTCGTGACACGGACGGCGTCCGCGTCGTGGGCGCGCGGGTCCACGACACCATCGGCGGGGGCGATCTCGAGATCCGCGCCCGGTACACCGTGAATGCCACCGGCGCGTGGCTCGATCGGACGGTCGGTCCGCTCCGCCGGAACGCGACGCCCCTGCTCCGGCTGACGAAAGGGACGCACCTGGTGATCCCGCACGCGACCGAGCAGGCCCACGTGCTGTTCGCGAAGCGTGACGGCCGGCTGTTCTTCGTGCTCCCGTGGAATGGCTACACCATCGTCGGCACCACCGACACCGACTACGCGGGCGATCCCGCTGACGCGGAGGCATCCGAGGACGACGTCGCCTATCTGCGCTCCGAGGCCGCCCGGGCGTTCCCGCGGGCATCGCTCGATCGCATCCACTTCACCTGGGCCGGCGTGCGGGCGCTCGTTCGGGTCGAGGGCGTGTCAGAGGGCGAGGTCTCGCGAAAGCACGCGCTCCTCGATCATGAGCGGGCGGACGGCGTTCCCGGTGTGCTCTCGGTCATCGGCGGAAAGATCACCGCATACCGGCTCATCGCGGAGGAGGTCGCAGACGTCGTGGCGAAGCGGCTCGGCTCCGCGACGCCGAGCATGACCGCGGAGCGTGTCCTGCCCGGAGCGGGTGAGGGCCCCCAGCGGGTGCTCGACGCGATCGTGGCCGGCGAGCCGGCCCTTGGCGCACCGGTCTGCGAGCACGCCTCGACGACCCGCGCGGAGGTCGTCCGCGCCGTGCGCGATGAGTGGGCCGTCACGATCGGTGACGTGCTGCTGCGGCGCACGGCGATCGGCCTCTCGGCCTGCCAGGGTCTCGACTGCATCGATGCGCTCGCCGATCTGATCGCACGGGTCGCGCGCTGGGATGGTCCTCGGCGCGCGGCGGAGATCGCGGCGTACCGCGATGAGATCGCGCCGATGCGGAAGTTCGCGACCGCGTGAAGGCGATCCTCGCGCTGGATCAGGGCACCACCGGGTCGGCAGCACTCGTGTTCGACGAGCGCGGCAGGATCACCGGGAGTGCCGACCGCGAGATCGACCAGCACTATCCCGCGTCCGGTCACGTTGAGCATGACGCGGAGCAGATCTTCCGGACCACGGTCGCGGTCGGCCGCGAGGCCCTGGCGGGCGCCGGTATCGCGGCCTCGGGGCTTGCGGCGATCGGCATCACGAATCAGCGCGAGACGGTGGTGGTGTGGGACCGCGTCACGGGAGTCCCGATCCATCGGGCCGTCGTGTGGCAGAGCCGCGCGAGCGCCGCGATCTGCGACCGGCTGCGCGCGGATGGATTGGCACCGCTCGTCCGCGAGCGCACGGGGCTCGTGATCGACGCGTACTTCTCCGGTCCGAAGGTCCGCTGGATCCTCGATCAGGTCCCTGGATCGCAGGCCCGGGCCGAGGCAGGGGAGCTGCTGTGTGGGACGATCGAGACCTGGCTCGTGTGGAAGCTCACCGGCGGTCGCGTGCATGTGACCGATGTGTCGAACGCGTCGCGCACGATGGTCTTCGACATCCACCGGCGTACGTGGGATGACGAGCTGCTCGCGCCACTCCGGTTGCCGCGGGCGATGTTGCCGTCACCGGTGTTGAATAGCGGCGTCGTCGGCAGCACCGATGCGGAGCACTTCGGCGCGGCTGTCCCGATCGCCGGGCTGGCGGGCGACCAGCAGGCGGCGCTGTTCGGCCAGGCGTGCTTCGCGGAGGGTGAGGCGAAGAACACGTACGGCACGGGCTGCTTCCTCCTGGCGAACAGCGGGACAACACCTCCGAAGCCCGAGGGTGGGCTCATCGCGACGATCGCCTGGGACCTCGGTGATGGCCCGCGCTATGCGCTCGAGGGCAGCGCATTCGTGACCGGGGCAGCGGTCCAATGGCTGCGTGACGGGCTCGGCATCATCACCGACGCGGCCGAGACCGAGGCGCTGGCCCGGTCCGTCCCGAGCGACGATGGCCTCTACCTCGTGCCGGCGTTCACCGGACTTGGCGCGCCGCACTGGGATCCGCGCGCGCGAGGGCTCCTCATCGGCATCGAGCGCGGCACGACGCGCGCGCATCTGGCGCGCGCGACGCTCGAGAGCATCGCGTACCAGAGCCGCGACCTGGTGGAGGCGATGCGGGCCGCGGGACGGCTTGTGACGGTGCTGCGCGCCGACGGCGGTGGCACCGCGAACGCGTATCTCATGCAGCTGCAGGCGGATGTGCTGGGGATCCCCGTCGAGGTCGCCGCCATCCGCGAGACGACGGCGCTCGGTGCCGCGTTCCTCGCCGGTCTCGGTGTTGGCGTGTGGTCGAGCACTCGTGCGGTCGCCGCAACGCGCGCCGTCGCGACGCGGTACGAGCCGGCGATGTCCGCGACGGACCGCGAGCGCCGGTACGCGGGCTGGCTGCGCGCGGTCGATCGCGCGCGTGACTGGGCCCGCCCCTAGCTCTTCGGCACGCGCTCCGGCCAGTTCGACATGATCCCGTCCACGCCGAGCGCCACGAACGCGGCGATCTCGCTCGGCTCGTTCACCGTCCACACGTTCACCTTCAGCGATGCGGCATGTGCGGCGGCGATGAGCTCCGGGGTGACGTACGCGCGGTTCGGATGCAACGCCCAGAGCCCTAGTGCCGTCGCACTTGCCGCGAGCGCGAGCGGATCCGGAGAATCGTTGAACGCGAAGGCGCGCCGCACCGCCGGCGCGCCCGCGCGGGCGCCGATCAACGCTGACCACCAGAAGCTCGATACGTAGACGTCGGCGTCGGCGCGCGTCGCGATGCGCGCAGCAGCGACCGCGCCGGTCCGTCGAGCGCGCGTCTCGTCGTGCTCGCACTTGAGCTCAACGTTGACGCCGACTCGCCCGCGGCAAAGATCCAACACCTCGTCCAGCGACAGGAGCGTTGCCCCTCTGGGCGGGGGATCGTGCGAGATCACCAGACGGGTGTCGCCCGCGAGCCACACGTCGGTCTCGATCTCATCGCAACCGAGCGCGATCGCCTTCTCGAACGATTCGATGGTGTTCTCGGGCGCGTGGCCCATCGCCCCACGGTGTCCGATCCGGCGCATCAGCCGGCCTGGTCTCTCACCCGCGGCATCGTAGGCGGCGCGGCGCTACTTCTTCCGGCGTACATCTCCGCGGTCGCCCTGGCCCGCCTTGACCGTGGTCTTCGCCTTCTTGCCGGCGGCTGCCTGCCGGGCCTCAGCGGCCCGAGAGCGGCCGACGTCGACCTGGTCCGTCGTGAACGTGCCCGTGGCGGACCGGCGGATGTACCGCTTGTCGCCCTTCGGGGCGATGAGCTCGCGTTTCCCGGTGCTCTTCTTCGCTGGCATCTGTGCACCTCCGGAGTATTGGGATGTTCGGCGTGTGGAGCACGGTAGCGCGCCATCACGCCAGGCGCATGCGGTCAGCGGACGGGGTGGGCGAGGGCGGCGAGCTCAGCGCGGGCCCGCACGACGGCGAGCGCGCGGATGTCCGTCGTGGCCGGATGGCCGCAGGGCTTGCCGTCGGTCTTCAGCCGGCAGTACGTGTCGTGGTGCCGCAGGAGCTCCGCCAGGACGTAGAAGACCTCGTCATCCATCGACCGAACGCTAGATCCGGCCGGGCCGCCCGCACACACCTGCGAGAGGGAGCGACGTAGCCCGGTGGAGCGAACTCTGCTGTAGCGTTTTGGACACGCGCGGGGCGGGGAGGGCTCGATGCCGACAGGCGATGTCAACAGCGGGACGCCGTTGCTCTTCTTCGGTGACTCGTACCGGTTCCCGGACATCTATCACGTGACCCGGTTCCTGGCGCCCGATCCCCTCGTGGTGCTCGAACGGCCGGGCGAGCTCATCCTCCTCACGAACTCGCTCGAGGAGGGCAGGGCGCGCAAGCAGTCGCGCGCGACGAAGATCGAGAACGTCGACACATATGGCTCGCGCGAGCTTCGTGCCGCGATGACCCCGATCACCGAGGCGACCGCGACGCTCATCGAACGGTTCCTCGCGGCGCATGGCGCCCGCGAGGTGCGGGTTCCCCAGTTCTTTCCGCTCGCGCTCGCCGATCTGTTGCGCGCGAGGGGCATCGAGATCACCGTCGCCGAGGGCCTGGAGGCTCGTCGGCGGACCAAGCGTGATGATGAGGTCGCGGCGCTCGAAGCGACGCAGCGTGCGACCGAGGAGGCGTGGCAGCTTGGCGTAGACGCGATCGCGCGGTCACGCGCACGCTCCGATGGCACGCTCGAGCTCGACGGTGCACCACTGACCGCGGAACGCGTGCGGGCGATCGTCGAGGGAGCGCTCCTCGAGCGAGGCTGCGTCGCCGAGTCGACGATCATCGCGCCGGGGACCCAGGCCGCTGACCCGCACCTGATCGGCAGCGGTCCGCTCCATGCGGGTGAGCCCGTCGTCATGGATATCTTTCCCCAGCACAAGGAGACCCGCTACTACGCCGACATGACCCGCACGGTGAGCAAGGGTGCTCCATCGCCGAAGCTCGTCCAGATGTACGAGGTCGTGAAGCGGGCGCAGGACGCCGGGATCAAGGCGTTGCGACCGGGCATCACCGGCCGCGAGGTCCACGAGCTCGTGGAGGATGTGATCTTCGCGGCGGGGTACGACACGCTCCGCGAGGGCCAGAAGCATCACCCGGAGGATCCGGTGACCCGGGGCTTCATCCACGGCACCGGCCACGGGGTGGGGCTCGAGATCCATGAGGCGCCATCGGTCGGCCGCGGCGGGTCGGTGCCGCTCATGGCCGGTGACGTCGTGACCGTCGAGCCCGGGCTGTACGACCCCGACATCGGCGGGATCCGGCTCGAGGACATGCTCGTGATCACCGCCGAGGGCTCACGGAACCTGACGCGCGCGCCGCGCCAGCTCGTCATCTGACCCCGCTCCTTTTCGGTCTGGGCTCGGCGCTCTCCTGGGGACTCGCCGACTACGCGGGCGCGTTCTCCACCCGCAGGCTTGGCGCACTGCGCGCCGTGCTCGGCCTGCAGCTCACCGGGACGGTCCTCTATGCGCTCGCCCTCGCGCTCTTGGGTCGCTGGCCGATCCTTTCATTCGCCCAGCTGCCGTTCGCGATCGCACTCGCCGTCACCGGGGTCAGTGGCGTGCTGCTCTTGTACCGCGGGCTCGCGCTCGGCCCGATCGCGGTGGTGAGCCCGATCGGCGCGGCATATGTTGCCGTCGCGGTCGTGCTCGTCGTCCTGCTGCTGGGCGAGCGGCTGTCCGGAGAACAGGTGATCGCGATCAGCGTGACGTTCGCGGGCATCGTCCTCACCGCGACCGATGGCCGGAGCTTGGCCAGCGCGCTTCGTCGGCCGCTGCCGGGGGTGTGGTTCGCGCTGGTCGCGATGGCGCTCCTGGGCGGATGGTCCGCGCTGATGGCGCTCGCCACGCGGACGCAGGACGGACTCGCGCTCGTGCTGCTGCAACGGATCGTGAGCGCAGCCATCCTGCTCGCGATCCTCGTCATCAGACGCGAAGGCCCGTTCGTTGCGGACCGCTCAACGTGGTGGCTCGTCCTCGTGACCGGCACGCTCGACACGCTGGCGAACGTCCTGTTCGTGCTCGGCGTCCAGAGCGGGTCGGCGTCGGTCGTGACGACCGCGACCGGCGCGTATCCGATCGTCACCGCGCTCCTCGCGATCGTGCTGCTCCGCGAGCGGCTTGCGCCGAATCAGTACGTCGGTGTGGTGGTGCTCATCGCCGGTCTGATCGGGCTGGGGCTCGCCGGGTGAGCTGCTAGCTCTTCCCGCCGCTCTTGATGAACGCTTCCGCCGCCGCGCGCTGACTGTCCCCGCCGCTCTGCGGATCCGCCGCGACCAGCCTGTCCGGCACGACGCCCTTGCCTGGACCGTTGAGCGACTCTCCGGTCTTCGCATCTTCCATCCGCGCGATCGTCACCAGGAGGAGGCCGCCGTCCGGCAACGTACGCGGTTGACCGATGCCGACGCAGCCGGCGGTCCGCTCACCCATGACCGTCCCGACGCCGTTCGCGCGGACGCCGGCCGAGATGATCTCGGCGCCGGACGCGGAATTCTTGTTCACCAGCACCACGAGCGGCTTGGGCGCGTCGACGTAGAAGCGGTCGTTCGTGCGTAGCGGCTGGCGGTTCCCGTCGCGGCCGATCTGGTACACGAGTGTCGCGTTCTTGACGAAGATGCTCGCGATGTCCACGGCCGCGGACAGGTCGCCGCCCGGATCATCGCGCAGGTCGAGCACCCGCCCGATGACGCCCGCAGCGTTCTGCCGCTTGACGGCCGCGGTGACCTGCGCCGAGACGTCGCCGTTGAGCTGGGAGACGTAGATGTAGCCGACGTTGCCCTCATCGATCTGATCGACCACCCGCGGGGGAGTGACCTTGCCCCGCGTGATCGCGAACGGCACCTCGGCCCCGTTGCGGACCATGATGATGTTGACGACGGTGCCCTCGGGACCCTTGATCTTGTTCGCGACCTCTTCGGATGTCCGTCCAAGCATGTCCTCGCCCTGGACCTGCTTGATCTTGTCGCCCTTCTTCACCCCCGCCTTCTCGGCCGGGCTGTTCGGGAAGACCTGGGCGACCTCGACGAGATCATTCGGCCCGGGCGACGTGATCGTCGCTCCGATGCCCGAGTACTCCTGAGGCGGCGCATTGAAGCCCTTGGCGCGAGCAGGGTCCAGGTAATAGGTGTGGCACTCGTTCATCGACCGGGCCATCCCGTCGGTGGCCTGCTGCTCGATGAGCTTTGGGTCCTCCTTCGGGTTCGCGGCCATCACGTCGTTCAGCGTCGCTGCGAACTTCGCGAAGTCGGAGGCCGGGCTCCCCGTGAACTGCGGCTTCGTCACCGTCGGGGACGGATCATTCATCTTCACAAGCAGGGTCTGGACCGAGTCGATCGCAGCGTTGAGCAGCTGCTGGGACGACGGCTTGTCGACGTGGTGCTCGACCAGGATGTTGAAGGCCTGCTCGGCGGTCGCGAACTGCGTCTGGGCACGAGGGAGCGGCAGCTGCTCTGCGACGCTGCACGACGTCACCACGAGCGCGCCAACAAGCGCGACCACAAGGAGGAGAGCGCGGTGGGATCGGGTCATCGGTCCATCGAGTGTACGGGCGGAGGTCCTGCCCGGACGCCGGTTCTTAGCCAGGTCTGAGCTAGGCGGGCTGGTCCCGGAGCAGCTTGCGCAGGCGACCGAGCGCCCTGAACTGCAAGGCCCTGATCGCGCCCTCGTTCTTTCCCAGGATCTTCGCCACCTCGCGGCTCGAGCGGTTCTCGACGAAGCGAAGCACGAGGACCTCTTGCTGCTCGCCCGTCAGGTGCCGGACCGCGCCGCGGAGCGCATCCACGGACTCGGCGTGGACCGCGAGGTCGTGGGCTGTCGGTCCGTCTTCCGCGAGCCCGAACGCGTTGTCGATCTCGACGGTCGGTCGATCGCGGCGGCGGCGGTCAGTGACCGCGTTCCGGGCGATGGTGTACAGCCAGGCAAGAAAGGACTTGCCCTGCCAGCGGTAACGGTGGATGTTCGCGAACGCCCGAGTGAACACCTCGCTGCAGAGATCCTCCGCGTCCGCGGGCTCGCGCACGCGATACAGGAGGTAGCGATAGACGCTATCAACGTGCGTGTCGTAGAGCTCGGCGAAGGCGCTGCGATCCCCGTTCCGCGCCCGATCGATGACGTCGGGGACCGGACCGAACGTGTCGATCCCAAAGACCGTCGCCGGTGTCAGAGCCTCCACGCGCGCCACGGACGAGTTCAACCGTTGCTTCCCCTTATCCCGTCACCATGAGGTTCGCTGGGCTGACCATACCGACCGAAGATGCACCTGGACAACCGCCCAGAGGTACCAAATGCGGGTCAGCGATGGGGGCACCTGTACCGCGTTCCGTACGGCCGATACCGAAGGGCTACCTCGGCCGTCTCCCTCAATTGCAGTAGGTCTTCTTCGTCCAGGCCAGCCACGCCGAATAGAACGCCTCCGGTGTGACCCCAAGGACCTTCGGCAGGTTGACCTTCGCATCCACGCCGGCCTTGTATGCGGTCATGAGGTCCCAATACGCGTTATCGCCGTACGTCTTGTAGACGTACTCGACCATCGTGTTGGCGAACGAGTAGTACTGGCCCGGAAGCTCAGGCGGCGTCTCAGGCGTCTGCAGCACGCCGTCCTCGAGCTGCTTATAGGTCGGTGTCGGCGTGTTGCACAGGACGCTCTTCTTCGTCGCGGCGCTGCGCGATTGCCCGATGTAGTCGGGCCAGCCCTCCACCATCCAGAACGGCATGCGCGCGGTGATGCTCACCGAGAACTGATCCTGCAGCCAATGGAGCCCCTCGTGCCGGATGATGCTCGCCGTCGTCTCGGTGACCGCGCTCACGTCGGGTCTGAAGGAGAGCGCGTTGCTGAACAGGCGGATGAACGGGTCGTTCGGGACGTTCGTGAGGTGGAAGCCGGCGGTGCCGCAGGCCACGTTCGGGCCGGCCGCTCCGCGGGTGGGGAAGATCCGAAGTCCGAACGCCTGCCCGGTCGTCGTGTGCCCCTCGGCCTGTTTCAGCAGGAACGTCCGCACCTCGTTCCCCGCGGCGGCGTACTTGTCGATCACATCATCGTCGATGCCGAAGTAGGTGAGCTGCAAGCCGTTGACGGTCTTCGACTTGTCGCCGCCGAGCTCCACGTCGAGCGGCTCGGTCCGGATCCACTTCCCGGCCTCGCGCCGGAAGTACACGCGGGAGTAGCCGCCGGCGTCGGTCCCGAGGTACGCGCGCACATACGTGTCGAGGTACGGCTCGACCTTCGCGATCTTCGCGTCGATCGGCGAGAAGCCCTGACGCGACGCGATGTAGAAGGTCTCGGTCTGGCAGCGCCGGAACGCCGCGCGCGTCAGGTCGATGGTGGCCTGGAAGCCGGTGAGGTCCTTCTTGGCGAGCGCGCTCTGCGACGCGTTGTACGCCGCGAGCAGCTCTGACGCGGTCTTGTCGGTGATGGTGACCTTCTCCGGTCCGGAGGGCGACGCGGCCGGCGGCGCCGCGGTCGAGCACGCGGACAGGGTCACCAGAGCCAGCACGACCAGCACGCGGCGCATCCCGATCATCGTCCCGCGATCTTGTCGAGGAGCAGCTTTGACGCGGTCGCGACAGCCGACGCGTCGTCGGCTGCCACGTCCGGCGGGATCCCGGCGTTGTTGTAGCGCGCACCGGTCACCGCACCGACGAACTCCTGCTGCACGACGTACAGCTGCGCGCCATCGCTGCCCAAGGGAACGCTGCTCGTACCGCCGAGGCAGCCCACCGACTTCTGTCCAACGATCGTCGCGCGCTTGTTCTCTTTCATGCTGGCGGCAAAGACCTCCGGAGCGGACCCTCCCCGGTCGTTCAGGATGATCGCGATCGGCAGCTGGTACGCGGCCGGCAGGCGCAGGCCGTTCGCCGCGCTCCGGGTGCCGGCGTTGCCGGTGCGGACCAGGACCTTCAGCATCGGGTCGCCGGCGTTCAGGAACCACGCTGCCATCACATCGTCGCCGTTGCCGCCGATGTTGCCTCGCAGATCGAAGATGAAGGCCTTCGCTCCAGCGGCCACAGACTTGTCGAGCACCGCTTTCACCGCTTCGGTGATCTTGTAGGTCCCGTTGATCTCGAACGCGTGCCAGGTGAGATAGGCGATCCCGCCGTCGAGGAGCTTCGCGGTGAGCCCGGCGGCATCCGGCTGCGCCTGGATCGCGGTCCCGCCCGATGGGATCTGCGGGAGGGTGCCCTTCACCGACTCCGGGCGCGAGTTGATGACCCCGCCGCGGCCGTCCAGGAAGTACGTGTGGCAGTCAGGATCCGCGCTCATCATCCCGGCCAGTGCCACCTGGAAGAACCGGTCCGCGGAGACCTGCGGGTTCTTCGCCGCGAGGGCGCCCGCGGCGGCGGAGAACAGCCGGAAGTCCGGCAGGCTGAACTCCGGCTTGTCCGTGAAGACCGGCGTTGCGACGTCGACCTTGCCTCCGCCGCTCCTCGCCTCCTTCTTCATCGCCTCGAGCGCGCTCGACAGGAGCGCCTTCGAGGTCGGGAGATGGACCGAGTTGTCGGAAAAGAACGAGTAGGCGAGATCGAGCTTCGACTGCTTGAAGTCTCCGGTCTTCTGGGGGGCGGGGCTGGCGCCGGTCTCGATGGTCGCGGCCGGTGTGCACGCGGCGGCGACGAAGACGAGCGTTGCGAGGAGGGCCTGCGTGCGGCGCATCACGGTGTGAGGATACGGGCGGCCGGCTGGGGCGAGTGCTCCGCCTGCCATTCGGCCGGCGAGGCGCAGAACCCTTCGTAATCGATGTATTCCGTCATGGTCGGGTGCTCGCCGCAGACCGGGCACGCTGGATCGCGTCGAAGCTTGACCTCGCGGAATGTCGCGTCGAGCGCGTCGAACAAGAGGTATCGCCCGATGAGCGGCTCTCCGATCCCGAGCACCAGCTTGATCGTCTCGCTCGCCTGAAGGGAACCGATGATCCCCGGCAGCACGCCGAGCACGCCGGCCTCCGCGCACGACGGCGCAAGCTCCGGCGGCGGGGGCTGATGGAAGAGGCAGCGGTAGCACGGGCCGCGTCCGAACGGATCGCCGTCGAATGGCTTGAACACCGTGACCTGACCCTCGAAGCGGTAGATGCTGCCGTGCACCACCGGGATCTTGTGTTTCACGGACGCGTCGTTCACGAGATATCGCGTGGGGAAGTTGTCGGACCCGTCGACCACCACGTCGTATCCCGCGATGATGCGGTCGATGTTCGCCGCACTGAGCCGCTCCTCATACCCGCTGACCGTCACGTCGGGATTCAACGCGGTGATGGTCTTGCGGGCGGACTCGACCTTCGAACGGCCGAGCCGCTCGGTGTTGTGCAGGATCTGCCGTTGCAGGTTGGACGCGTCGACGACGTCGGAGTCGACGATCCCGAGCGTGCCGACGCCCGCTGCCGCGAGGTACAACGCGGCCGGCGACCCGAGGCCGCCGGCGCCGATGAGCAGCACCTTGCTCGACAGCAGCCTGAGCTGGCCGCGCTCGCCGACCTCCGGGATGAGAAGGTGGCGCGAGTACCGCTGCGCCTGTTCGGGCGCGAGCGTTTCCGGCTTTGACCACGGGAGGCCCGAGTCCTTCCAACGGCTAAAGCCGCCGGTCATCGAGATGACGTTCGTGTAGCCGAGCTGCGTGAGCGCGTCTGCCGCCATGACCGACCGCACGCCGCCCGCGCAGTAGAGGATCGTCGGCTTGTCCTTGCTGGGCAGGCGGTCCTCGGCCCATTGCTCGAGGTAGCTCTTCGGCACGAAGACCGCGCCTGGCAGATGGCCCTCGTCCCACTCATTCTTCTCGCGGACGTCGCCCAGCTGCACGTTCCCGTTCTTCAGGAGGTCCTGGACCTCTTGGGGTGTCGCTTCCTTGACCCGCTTCCGGAGGTCGGCGAACCAGTCGCGATACGCGGTCATCGCACCAAGGCTAACCGAGGGTGCGCCGTCGAAATCCCTCGCGTACGCTGGAAACCCTATGGAAACGCTCTATTTCGATGTCCTTCAGTTCGCCTATCACGTGGGCCTCGCGCTGGTCGTCGGCGGCGCGATCGCCCTCGGGAGCGCTGTCGCGCCGGGGATCTTCAAGTCGGCGCGGTCCCGCGGCGAAGGGGGCCTGCTGTTCGGCGCCATTCTCGCGCGCTTCGACCAGCTCGCGATCTTCGGAGTCATCGTCATTGCGGTCGCGAGCGTCCTCAAGTTCTTCGGATTCGAGGATGCCGACCTCGGATGGCGGATCATCGCGCGCTGGGTTGCGCTCACGCTCCTGACGCTCGCGGTCCTGTACGGCGGCGCGTGGTCGAATCCGATCGCGCGCACGTTGCGCGCCCAGACTCCGCACTTCGACGAGCTGCCGGCGAACGATCCGTCCCGGATCGAGTTCGCGAAGCTTCACCGCGCTTCGTCGCGCGCGATGCGTCTGGCCGTCCTCGCCGGCCTTGCGGCGATGTTCCTCTCCTAGTGCCCCGGGTGGTCCGGACCTCAACTGCGGTCGAAGGCCACCGCGAGAAGGTGCGCAAGGCCCATCGCGTCCGCAACGCGGCGCAGCTCGTCCAGCTCATCGACGCGCTCGGCTTCGCGTTCGCGTTCACCTTACGGACCGGCGATGCGTCGATCCCAGCCTGCTTCGATCACCTCTCGACCACCGACGAAGGGCGCAAGTGGGGCTGGATGTGGGGCTGGAAGGACGAGCTGGCCGAACAGAAGAAGGTCTACTACGGGACGCTTCTTGCCCGGAAGCCGACGTTCGTGTCGCTCGCGATGCTCCCGACCTTCTACGCGAGTTTCGGCCGCGCGGGCGAGGCCGACGACCACGCGGACGATGTGCGGGCCGGCCGTCTGTCCGATGTCGCGCGTCGGATCATCGACTTCCTCGCTCAGAATGGCGAGACCCAGACGAAACGGATGCGCACCGAGCTCGGCATCACGTCAAAGGAGGGTCGCGCCGCGTACGGGAAGGCCATCGACGAGGTCCAGAGGCTCATGTATGTCGCTCGCGTGCGCGCGGTCGGCGAGGGCCGCGAGGCGTACAACTACACGTACGACCTCTTCGTGCACCGGTATCCCGAGACGGTGAAGGCTGCCGAACGTGTCTCGTCCAGTGATGCCACCGTTGCGTTGCTCGAGCGGACGCTGGCCCTCGCGGGAGCGGTCACGCCCAAGCAGCTGCTCCGGCTGTTCGAGTGGGACGAGAGCGTTGCCGACCGCGCGATCGTCCGACTCGAGGCTTCGAAGAAGCTCGTCCGTACGGACACCGCGCTCCTGCTCCCCAGCCTGGCCCGGTGAGCCTCCCATGAGCGCCCGATGAGGCTGGACCGGTACGATACGCGCGCATAAATGGACATCCATCAGCTTCGATCGTGGATCTTCGAGCTGTACGAGCCACTCGAGGACGAGCGTCAATACATCGTGTTCGACCGCGCCCGCGGCAACCTGTTGATCGACGCACCGCCGTTCAGCGAGCGCGCGCTGCGGTTGATCCGCGGCGCCGGATCGGCATCGGTGCTGCTCATCACCAATGGCGCACGTGGTGCCGATGCGGCTCGCTACCGGGACGCGCTCGGCGTGCAGATCGCGGCGCACGCCCACGACGCGGGCTTCGTGCCCGGTGGTGTCGATCTCGTGCTCGAGAACGACGATCTCGTGCGGCCGGACGCGCGCGTCATCCGCGTGGGTGAGGGTGGCGATGGCGCGACGGTGGTCCTCGGGCGCAAGGCCGGCGGCGTGCTCTTCTGCGGAGACCTCGACCTCGCGAGCGACGCCGCCGCGGGTCTCACGGCACTCCAGTTCTCGTCGGTGCTGTCGGCGCGACGGCCGCCGATGTGGAACGCGGGTCGGGACACGCTGCAGTTCCTGCAACGCGAGCTGCCCCAGCCGCGCAAGCGCTTCGGGATCCTCCTGCAGGCGCCCTGGGACCGCGCGCACAGAGGCCGGCTCCAAGACCAGATGAAGCCCAACCCGCTCATCGTGCCGGCCGAAGAGACCGCCGCACGCGAGGCCGCGATGGGCACCGGCACGCTCGTCGCGGCGGATCAGGTGCGCGAGCGCACGGAAGCCGCTCCCCGGCCAAGGCGCACGGGCGCGGCAGCGCCTGCGGCGGACGCGGCCGCAGGCCGCGGTGATGATGACAGGACCACGAGGCCGACCAGCTTCGCCGAGGACTGGAAGGCGAAGGGAACGATCTCGCCCCCGACCACCGTCGCCAACGCGCCGGCGGATCTCCGGCTTGCGCCGGCCCACCTCCGACCCGCGCCGCTGGGCGAGGGTTTCGCTCGTCTGGACGTGCAGCAGGTCGCCGGCCTTCCCACGGTCGACTTCTTCTGGGGCGGGATCGATCTCTCGCCGGATGGTCGCGAGGTGGCGTTCGCCTGGAACCAGGGTGGCAACTACGAGCTGTACGCCGCCCCGATCGACGACGAGCAGATCATCCAGCTCACCGAGTCCGGTGCGCGCAGCGTGTCGCCGCGCTGGTCACCTGATGGAGGCGAGATCGCGTTCCTTCGCGACGACTCCGGCACGGAGCGGTTCGCGGTCTGGATCGTCGATCGTGATGGGACCCACGAGCGGAAGCTGACCTCAGAGGGATCAGTGACCTTCCGCGACATCGAGTGGTCGCCCGACGGCCGCTCGATCATCTGCGTCGGGAACGCCGGCGGGCAGCACTTCGGCATCCATCGCATCGACACCGCGTCGGGCGCCCGCAGCCAGCTCACCGATGGCTCCTTCCAGGACGCGCGGCCGAGGCAATCGCCGGATGGTGCCTGGATCCTCTTCGAGTCATGGCGAGTCGGGTCGCGCGTCGAAGCAGACCTCTTCGTGATCCCGTCGTCGGGCGGCGCGGCTGTTCGCCTCGACACCCGAGCCGGTGCGAGCGGTGATTCGATCCTGGGCCGCTGGTCGCCTGACGGTCGCACGATCGCGTTCACGTCGAACGCGAGGGGCCGCCGCGAGATCGCTCTTGTGGACTGGGACGGGACGGCCGCCACGGGACTGCGTTACCTGACCGAGAACCCGTTCGACGAGATGGACCCGTCATGGCGCCCCGACGGCCGTGGCGTCGTGTATCTCCATGACAAGGATGCCGCCCGGACGGTCTGGCGGGTATTCGCTGCGTCACGGGCGGCCACTCCTGCCATGGACCTCGCCGGCATATACGAATCCGTGCGCATCGGTCCCGACAGCGAGACGATCGTCGCGACGTTCAGCTCCCCCCGGCGCCCCACCGACGTGTGGCTGCGCGGAGGGGATCAGGTCACGCTCCGGCCGCTGACCAATTCGATCGGCGCCCAGATCGACCCGCGGGTCCTCGTGGATCCGACCCACATTCGCTATCCGGGCGCGGGCGGGAGGGAGATCCCCGCACTGCTGTTCGTCCCGCACGCGGAGGCGCTTCGGGGGAGCGGGCTGCCGGGAGCGGTCCTGTATA
>JANLWM010000301.1:0-7231 GCA_031364525.1 Chloroflexota bacterium
GGCGATCGCCATCTCGAACGTCCGGCTGTTCAACGAGACCACCGACGCGTTGGCCCGCCAGACGGCGACTGCGGAGATCCTTCGGGTCATGGCCACCTCACCGAATGATGTCCGACCGGTGCTGGATGCCATCGCCGAGACGGCCGCACGGCTCTGCGGGGCGACCGACGCGCACATCTATCGGGCCGCCGATGACCGCCTCTTGCAGGTGGCTCACGTCGGTCCGATCCCCGGGCTCGATCCGGGCGAGTCGCTGCCGCTGAGCCGCGGCTCGGTCGTCGGCCGGAGCATCGTCGATCGGCAGACCATCCACATGCGCGACGCGGCGACGGAGCTGACCGAACGGGACTATCCGGTGAGCTTCGCGCTCCAGCGCCGGTGGGGATACCACACGGTCCTGACGACGCCGCTGCTCCGTGACGATCACGCGATCGGTGCGATCTCGATCCGCCGGACGGAGATCGAACCGTTCACGCCGCAGCAGATCGACCTCCTCAAGACATTCGCGGATCAGGCAGCCATTGCGATGGAGAACGTCCGGCTCTTCAAGGAGACGCAGGAGGCGCTGGGCCAGCAGACCGCGATCTCCGACGTTCTGCAAAGCATCAGCCAATCAGCGTTCGACCTGGATACGGTGCTGGTCACGATCCTGAGCCGCTCGAAAGAGCTCTGTGACGCGGACGGGTGCGTGCTTTACCGACCAGAGGGCGACGCGATGGTCAGTGTGATGGGCGACACCGGTCCCGTCCGGGAGGATGGACCGTTTCATCGCATCTCCCTCACGACCGACAGCGTCGTGGTCCGCGCCGCAACGTCGCGAGCCACTCAGCACATCCCGGACGTCGAGCTTGAGTCGACACTCATACGAACAGGCACTCGGACTCGCCTCGCAGTGCCGCTGCTCCGTCAAGCCGAACTCGTCGGCGTTCTGTCCATCGGTCGCATCGAGATGCGCCCGTTCACTGACCGTGAGATCCAGCTCGTCCGCACATTTGCGGATCAGGCAGCCATTGCGATGGAGAACGTCCGGCTGTTCAAGGAGACCGAAGAGGCACTCGAACGGCAGACCGCGACGGCCGAGCTCCTCGCCGCAATGAGCGAGAGCGCCTTCGATCTCAAGCCGGTGTTCGAGATGGTCCTCGAGAAGTCGCTTGCGCTTGGCCGGGCCGAGTACGGCTGGATCCGCCAGATCGACCCGGACGGTTCCAGCCACACCGCCGCCAGTCGGAGGCCGGACGAGGTCTCCAAGCTGGACGCTGCTGCCGGGAACGTGCTCACGGCGGCTTCGGTGCTGGGTCGGGCATACCGGGAGCGGCACACCGTCCACGTCCACGATGTGGCCGCGGATCCATCCGTCGCTGACTCGAAGGGCATGGTCCGGATCGGTGCGCGCACCGGCCTCGGCGTGCCGTTGCTCCGTGGCACCGAAGTGCTCGGCGTGCTCGTGCTGTGCAGGATCGAAGTGCGTCCGTTCGAGCCACGCGAGATCGAGCTGGTCGAGTCCTTCGCCCGACAGGCCGCGATCGCGATCGAGAACGTCCGGCTCTTCAAGGAGATCCAGCAGAAGTCGGCGCAGCTCGAGGTGGCGAACCGGCACAAGAGCGAGTTCCTCGCGAACATGTCGCATGAGCTCCGCACGCCGCTCAACGCCGTGATCGGCTTCTCGGATGTGCTCCTGCAGCGGATGTTCGGTGAGCTCAACGAGCAGCAGGCCGACTATCTGGAGGACATCCGTTCGTCCGGCTCGCACCTGCTCACGCTCATCAACGACATCCTCGACCTCTCGAAGATCGAGGCCGGTCGGATGGAGCTGGAGGCGGCGCCATTCTCGCTGGTCGCCGCACTCGACAACGCGGTGACGCTCGTCCGGGAGCGCGCCCAAAGCCACGGGATCAAGCTCAAGCTCGAGGTGACCCCGCCGCTCGACACGATCGTCGCTGACGAACGCAAGCTGAAACAGGTCGTCGTCAACCTCTTGGCGAACGCCGTGAAGTTCACCCCGGACGGCGGCACGATCCACCTGCGCGCCGACCGCGAGAACGGTCGGATCCGGCTCAGGATCGAGGACACCGGGATCGGTATCGCGGCCGAGGATCACGCTCGGATCTTCCAAGAATTCCAGCAGGCGTCGCACCAGGGTGAGCGCTCACGCGAGGGCACCGGCCTCGGCCTCAGCCTCTCGAAGCGGATGGTCGAGCTCCACGGCGGGTCCATCACGGTCGACAGCGTTCCGGGCAAAGGCAGTACGTTCACCGTGACGCTGCCCCAGTCGAAGGAGAAGTGATGGCGAACGAGCTCATCCTCATCGTCGAGGACAACGAGAAGAATCTGAAGCTCGCGCGGGACGTGCTTCGTTTCCATGGCTACCTCACGGTGGAGGCTATCGACGGGGAGTCGGCCGTCAGCATGGCCGTCGCGCATCTGCCCGCACTCATCCTGATGGACATCCAGCTCCCGGGGATCGACGGCATCGTCGCGATGAAACGCATCCGTGCTGACCTGCGCACGAAGCACATCCCCACCGTCGCACTGACGGCATCGGTGATGACCGGCGACCGCGAACGGTTCGATGACGCCGGCTTCGACGGCTTCATCGCCAAGCCGATCGAGGTGAAGAACTTCCCGGGCCAGATCCGGGCCTACCTGGACGCGAAGCGATGACGAAGATCCTCGCAGTCGACGACATCCCGCAGAACCTGCGGCTGATGGAGGCGGTGCTCACGCCGAACGGCTTCGAGGTCGTCACCGCGGGGACGGGCGAGGATGCGCTGCTCCAGGTATTGAAGGAGAAGCCGGACCTCGTCTTGCTCGACATCATGCTTCCCGGGATCGACGGATACGAAGTGTGCCGCCGGCTGCGCGCGGATCCGAAGACGAGCTTCCTTCCCGTCGTGATGGTGACCGCGAGCGGCCTTCCGGAGAAGGTGAAGGCCATCGAAGCGGGTGCCGATGACTTCATCGCAAAGCCATTCGATCAGCCCGAGCTTCTGGCGCGTGTCCGGTCGCTGCTGCGGGTCAAGACGTATCACGACGAGAGCGAGCGGCAGAAGGCAGAGCTCGCCGAGTGGAATACCACCCTCGAGCAGCGCGTGAAGGAGCAGGTCGACGAGCTCGGCCGGCTCGGGCGGCTGCGTCGCTTCCTCTCCCCGCAGATCGCAGACCTTGTCATGTCGCAGGGCGGCGAGGCACTTCTGAACGGACACCGCCGCGAGATCACCGTCGTGTTCGCGGACTTGCGCGGATTCACCGCATTCTCTGAGACCGCGGAGCCGGAAGAAGCGCTCGGTGTGCTTCGCGCGTACCAGACGGCGATGGGCGAGGTGATCTTCCATCACGAGGGGACCGTCGAGCACTTCGCGGGCGACGGGATCATGGTGTTCTTCAACGACCCCGTGGAGATCGCGGAGCCGCAGCTGCAGGCGGCCCGCATGGCACTTGCGATGCGGTCGCGCTTCGCGGAGCTGCAGGCCGGCTGGAAGAAGCGCGGCTATGACCTCGGCCTGGGAATCGGGATCGCGGTGGGATACGCGACGCTCGGCCGCATCGGTTTCGAGGGCCGTTCCGACTATGGGGCCATCGGGATGGTCGTCATCCAGGGCTCCCGCCTGTCGTCGGCCGCCAAGGCCGGGGAGATCCTGATGACCAATCGCGTGCTCGCCGCCATCGAAGAGCATGTCGACGCCGAGTCCGCCGGTGAGCTCGAGCTCAAGGGCTTTCACCAGCCGGTGCCCGCGCACCGGGTCATCGCGCTCCGCTGAGGTCGACCCTTAGGGCTTGAGCTCGGCAGCCGCGAACGACCAGACGTCCAGATCCGGGCGACCGGCCGTGATCCCATGTGCGCTCATCGTCGTTTCGACCTGCGTGCGATGGTCGTTGCCATGGTGGATGAGCTGACCAAGGATGGTCCCGGCCTTTGCGGTGAGGATGGTGCCGTCACGCCGCCGACGCTCGAGCAGGCGCTCCGGATCCATGTCCGCCACCAACAACAGCGCGTCGCCGAGCGCCAGTGAGCGGCGCCGGAGCAGGGCGAAGTCGACGGTCGCTGACTCGCCGACCGCGTCCGGTGCGGCTGGTGCGCTCGCGAGCGTCTGGTGATAGCGCTCCTTCGCGCTGACAAGATGCTGGAGCGTTGCCTCGATCGAGCCGTAGGTGCCCGGGACGGCGAGCATCCGTTGCTCCGGCGTGAGCTTTTCGCAATAGCCGATCAGCTGATCGGTAGCCCACGTCTCGTGACGTACGAGCAACTTGTAGACGGTCACTCCTCCGCCTCCGAATGACCGGCTGCGCGGCCGTAGGCCCACGCGCTGAGCGGCGGGGGCTCGATCCCGTTCGCGCCGAGGATCGTCGTGATCTGGGTGCGGTGCTCGTTCGCGTGGTGCACGAGCTGGGCGAGGATGACGCCGACCGTCGAGCGGCGTCCGCGGCCCATATCGATGCGTCGGGACGGCTCGTCCGATCCCGCGACCGCCACGACGCGTTGGCCCGTGGCTGCGGCGACCGCCGCCAGATCGTCCAACGAAGGCCGCGGCGCATCCCGTCGCAGCGGCGGACCGATGAGCTCCCCGGTCAGGAGCTGGGTGTACCACTGCTGGGCGCCGACCAGGTGCTGCAGGGTGCGCTCGATCGTGCCGTACGTCCCCGGCGCGGCGGATTCGTGGGCGGCCGGGTCCAAGCCGCGACAGAATTCGATGATCGCGTTGTTCGCCCACGTGTTGTGGCGCAGGACGTGATCGAGCGGACGCTCCCCCATTACGTCTGCAGGAGCGGGCCGCCGCGCTTCAGGAACTTCCCGCGGCCCTTCTTCCCCAGGAACTTGCCGTCTTGCACAATGACCTCGCCGCGCGACAGCACGACGGTCGCCTTACCGATCACCTTGCGGCCCTCGTACGGGCTGTAGTCGACGCGCATGTGATGTGTCTTCGCGGACAGCGTCTGCGTCGCCCTTGGATCCCAGAGCACGATGTCCGCATCGCTGCCGACCGCGATCGTGCCCTTGCGCGGGAAGAGGCCCATGATCTTGGCGGGCGTCGTCGACGTGAGCTCCACCCAGCGGCTCGGGGTGATCCGTCCCTGCACGACGCCTCCATCGAACATCAGCGCCATGCGCGTCTCGACCCCTGGCGCGCCGTTCGGGATCTTGGAGAAGTCCCCCCTGCCGAGCTCCTTCTGCTTCGGAAGGCCCCTGAAGCCCTCCTTCATGCAGAACGGGCAATGATCGGTGGATACGACCTGCAGGTCGTTGCGTTGCAGACCCTTCCAGAGCTCGTCCTGATGCCACTTCTCGCGGAGCGGCGGAGACATCACGTACTTCGCCCCGTCGAAGCCGGGCTCCTCGTAGTTGTCGTAGCTCAGGAACAGGTACTGCGGGCACGTCTCGGCGTATGCGGGCAGGCCGCGGTCGCGGAACTGCCGCACCTGGTCGAGCGCCTGCGCGGCAGAGAGGTGGACGATGTACAGGGGAACGCCACCGGCCATCTCAGCGAGCTTGAACGCGCGGCCGGTCGCCTCGCCCTCGGCCTCCGGCGGACGGGTGAGGGCATGCCACTTCGGCGCGGTGTGCTTCGCCGCGAGCGCCTTCTTCACGAGGACGTCGATGACTCCGCCGTTCTCCGCATGCATGCAGATGAGGCCACCGATCTCCGCGCTCCGAACGAGCGCCTTGAAGATCGCGCCGTCATCGACCATGAACACGCCGGGGTATGCCATGAACAGCTTGAAGCTCGAGATGCCCTCGCGGACCATCGTGCCCATCTCGCGGAGCACCTTGTCGGACACATCGCGGACGATCATGTGGAGCCCGTAATCGACGACCGCCTTGCCCCGGGCCTTGGAGAGCCAGAGGTCGCGGGCCTTCTCGAGCGGCTCGCCAAATCCCTGCACCGCAAAGTCGACGATCGTCGTGGTGCCGCCGAACGCGGCCGCGGTGGTGCCGGTCTCGAAGTCGTCCGAGGCCATCGTGCCGCCGAACGGAAGCTCCATGTGGGTATGGACATCGATGCCGCCGGGAATGACGTACGTGCGGCTCGCGTCCACTCGCTTGGCGCCGGCGGCCTTCAGGTCGCGGCCGATCGCGGCGACCTTTTCGCCGTCGATCAGGATGTCGGCCTTGTACGTGTCGGCGGCGGTGACGATCGTCCCGCCCGTGATGAGCGTCTTCCCCAATCGTGTCCCCCTCCGTTACAGCGGGCGGATGCTAGCGCGAACGTATCGCGGTTGATGGTCCGGCCGACGGCGTTGGGTAGGCTCTTCGGATGGACGTGAACGGATACACCCTCGACCAGATCAAGCCGGCCGAGCTGCCCGAGGCGGAGCAGCAGGCGATCGCGCGGCTGTTCCAGCGCATGAGCGCGGAAGTCGTGCCGGAAGACCCGGAACGGCCCCTCGCGGCGATCCTTTCCCGCCTGCTCGCGAAGGCCCCGAATGAGTGGAGTGCCCGCATTCGGGCACGTGACCAGAAGGGGAATGTCGTCGGCTGGGCCGCGACGTCCCGCAGCCTGAACGAGCCGGACAACGCCCACATCGCGTGGACCGAGCTGTCGGTGCACCCCGATCACCGCCGCAACGGGCTCGGCCGGGCGCTGCTCGCCGAGCTCATCCGGGCATCCGAGGGTCAGCACGCCGAGCTCCTCTTCATGGGCATGGCGAGCGATCGGGTGCCGGCCGGCGAGTCGTTCCTCCGGTCGCTGGGCGCCCAGCCGGGGCTTCCGATGAAGACCAACCAGCTCGACCTGGCGGCCGTCGACCGGGCGCAGATCGCCGAATGGGCGAAGATCGAGGCTCCCGGCTACACGCTCGAGCGGATCGACAACGTCGTACCCGAGCGCGTCGTGCAGGCATACATCGACGCGGCGAATGGCATGAACGACGCGCCGAAGGGCGAGCTCAAGATGGCCGACTGGAAGCTGACCGCGGAGCAGGTCCACGACCGCGAGTCGTGGTTCAAGCAGATCGGTGTGGAGTGGTGGCTCATCCTCGCGGTCCACGACGCCACCGGTCAGGGCGCCGGATTCACCGAGGTGACCTACGACCCCAAGCAGCCGTGGGTCATCTGGCAGCAGGGCACCGCAACGGTGCCGCAGCATCGTGGTCACAAGCTCGGCCTGCTGATGAAAGCGGCGAACCTGCAGCGCGTCCTCGCGGAGCGACCGGACGCCCGGTACATCCGGACCGGCAACGCCAACACGAACAGTCAGATGCTCGGGATCAACACCCAGCTGGGCTTCAAGGTCGC
>JANLWM010000380.1:0-2753 GCA_031364525.1 Chloroflexota bacterium
CGCGCTGATCTTCGCCTTCAACGCGATCGCCCTCGGACTGGGTGCCGCGGCGAACACGGGGATCGCGTTCTTCGCCGCGTTCATGCTCGCGACGCTCACGGTGACCGGACGCCACATGATGTTCCGCCTGACCCAGGAGGACGACGGACCGCCGCGTTAGGCTGCCGGCGATGGACCTAGGCATCCAGATCGAGCCGCAGTTCGGGTTCGGCTACGACGACATCGTGGCGATCGGCAAGGCCGGTGAGCGGAACGGCTTCAGCAGACTCTGGCTGAGCGACCATCTCTTCCTCGACGCCGACGCGGTACGGACCGACTGCCTCGAGGCCTGGACCGCGCTCGCCGCCCTTAGCCGCGATCTCACGCGCATTCGGATGGGCGCCATGGTCACGTGCCAGTCCTACCGCAACCCGGCGCTGCTCGCGAAGATCGCGGCCGGGGTCGACCAGATGAGCGGCGGCCGGCTCGAGTTCGGTATCGGGGCCGGCTGGAAAGAGATCGAGTACCGCGCATACGGGTATGCATTCCCCGCCGCGCCGGTGCGTGTCGACGAGCTCGTCGACACGATCGAGATCTGCACCCGACTGTGGCGGGAAGACAAGGCGACCTATCACGGGAAGCGGTACTCGATAGATGATGCGATCTGCGCCCCGAAGCCGGTGCAGTCGCCGCTCCCGATCTGGATCGGTGGCTCGATGCCACGCATCTTTCGGATCGCGGCGAAGTACGCCGACTGGATGAACCACACCAAGGCCGTGACCCTGGACTCCGTCCGCGTGCGTCAGGAAGCGCTGGACGACGCGTGTCGCGCGCGGAGGCGTGACCCCAAGTCACTGAAGCGGAGCGCGTTCCTCACTATCGTCGCCGGCGCGACCACCAGAGACGTCGACGCGCTCGTCGCGGACACGGCGCGCCGTACCGGACAGACACCGGAACAGTGGCGCGCCGAGCGCCCGGCGGCGATCATCGGCACGCCGGACGAGGTCGCCGCGCGCCTGCGCGAGTACGCCATCGCCGGCATCGATCACGTGAATGCGCTATTCCCATATACGCGGGAGCTGGAGATCGTCGAGGTCCTTGGACGCCACGTCGTCGCGGCGATCGCCGAGGCGCGCTCGGCCTAGGTCTTCGGGCGCTTCTGGTGGTGGTCCGTCTCGCGCTGGTAGGCCGCGACGATCGCGACGAGCAGCGCCTCGCTGAACGGCGGGCCCACGAGCTGCAACCCGACCGGTAGGCCATCGGTTCCGAACCCGCAGGGAAAGAAGATCGCGGGGAGACCCGCGAGATTGCCGGCGGGGATGAGCGCGGTGTTCCCGGGGGGCTTGGCCGGTCCGGGTGCACCCGGCGTCGCCGCGGCCATCGATCCGGCCCCGGGCGGCCGGTTGTCGAGCGGCGCGTCGATCGGCGGCGCGGTCGAGACCCTAGCCGGTGCGAGGAGCACGTCGACATCGCGGAACAGCTCCCGGAAGCGGTCGATGAGGACCGTGCGCAGGCGCTGCGCCTGTAGGTAGTCCCGCGCCCGGATGTCGAGGGCTGCCTTCAGTCCGGCCACCTGGCGCTTGTCGATCAGCTGGTCCACTCGACCCGAGTGGATGAGCTCACCGAAGATCGTCGCGCCCTCGGCGCCGAAGACGGTGCCGACCATCGGCCCATAGGGAAGATCCGTCGGCAGCACAGCGCGGACCGCTGTGGGCAAGAGCTTCCGCAGCTCCGCGATGCCGCGCTCGAGCGCCCGCTTGGCCTCGGGCGAGGCGTGATCCAGGTCTTCCTCCGCGAGACCCAGGCGCACGCGCCGGACAGCTGCCGCCGCCGCACGTCCCGCGAGCGGCGTGAAGCGCTTGCCGCTCACGGTCGGGTCAGCCCGATCCGGTCCGGCCATGGCCTGCAGCGCGAGCCCGCAGTCCTCGGCCGTCCGCGCCATCGGCCCGAGCTTGTCGAGGGTCCACGAAAGGGCCATCGCGCCACGCCGGCTGATCAGACCGTAGGTCGGGCGGATCCCCGTGATGCCGCAGAAGGCGGCCGGTGTGCCGATCGACCCCGACGTCTCGGACCCGATGGCCCAGGGCACGAGGCCTGCGCCGACGGCGGAGCCGGATCCGCTCGAGGAGCCGCCGGACCAGCGATCGAGGTTCCACGGGTTGCGCCCAGGTCCCTGGAGCGAGGCGCTCGGATAGCGATAGCCACCGCCGCCGGCGAGCTCGACCATCGCGAGCTTCGCGGCGAGCACGGCGCCGGCGCGTCCCAGCTTCGTGACGACCGTGGCGTCGTCATCGAACCGCTGGTCCTTGTAGGGCGGCGCGCCCCAGGTGGTCGGCGCGCCCTTCGCGGCGACCAGATCCTTCGCGCCGTATGGGACGCCGTGAAGCCTCGTGCGGGCGCCGGCGCGGCTCCGGTCCGCGCGCCGCGCCTCCGCGAGCGCGCGCTCGCGCATGATCGCCGCGACGGCGTTGTATCGCGATCCGTGGACCACGAGGAGCTCCAGTGTCGCTGACGCGAGCTCGACGGACGAGTACCGCTTGCGCTTCAGCCCGTCGGCAAGCTCAGCGACGGTCGCGTAGCGGATCGAGATCAGGGTCGGAACACCGTTGGCGGCTCGACCGCGATCGGCACGGTCCGCTCGCGCAACGCCATCTGCGTCCTCTCGGTCGCTTCGCGGATGGTGGCGGCAATGGCAGCCGGATCGTCGATCGATGGCGGCGTCTTTGAGGTCATGGAACGCGAGGATAGCGTGATACCCTCGGTCAAAAGGAGAC
>JANLWM010000390.1:0-2788 GCA_031364525.1 Chloroflexota bacterium
CTCGCGGGCCGTCGGCGCATTCCGGTCCCGGCGCGTCGACGGACGCCGAAGCGCGAGGCGATCATCGTGCGCGGCGCGACCCAGAACAATCTCAAGAACATCGACGTGCGGTTCCCGCTCGGGGTGTTCATCTCCGTCACCGGTGTCTCCGGCTCCGGAAAGAGCACGCTCGTGAACGACATCCTCTTCCGTCGTCTCGCGCAGGCGCTGGCCAAGGCGAAGGACCGGCCGGGCGCGCATCGCGCGGTGGAGGGCATCGCGCACATCGACAAGGTGATCGATATCGACCAGTCGCCCATCGGCCGGACCCCGCGGTCCAACCCGGCGACCTACACCGGCCTGTTCACGCCGATCCGGGATCTGTTCGCGGCGATCCCCGAGGCCAGGCTGCGTGGCTACACCGCCGGGCGCTTCTCATTCAACGTGAAAGGGGGGCGCTGCGAGGCCTGCGCGGGCGACGGGATCATCAAGATCGAGATGCAGTTCCTTCCCGACGTCTACGTTCCGTGCGAGGTGTGCGCCGGCAAGCGCTACAACCGCGAGGCCCTTGAGATCCACTACAAGGGAAAGAGCATCAGCGACATCCTCGACATGACCGTCGAGGAGGCACTCGGCTTCTTCGCGAACGTACCGGCAGTCGAGACGCGGCTCCGGACGCTCAACGACGTCGGCTTGGGCTACATCCATCTGGGGCAGCCTGCGACGACGTTGTCGGGCGGCGAGGCCCAGCGGGTCAAGCTCGCGACCGAGCTCAGCCGGCGGGCCACCGGCCGTACGCTGTACATCCTCGACGAGCCCACGACCGGCCTGCACTTCGCCGATGTCGAGAAGCTCCTCGAGGTGCTCCACCGGCTCGTCGACACCGGGAACACCGTTGTCGTGATCGAACACAACCTCGACGTGGTGAAGACCGCGGACCACGTCATCGACCTGGGTCCCGAGGGTGGCAAGGCGGGCGGCGAGATCATGGCCGAGGGCACTCCGGAAGAGGTCGCAAAGGTCCGTCGCTCGTTCACCGGCCGGTACTTGCGTGAGATCCTGACGACCGGCGAGCTGCGCGGGATCGCCTGAGCCGCAGCACATGAACGCCATCGACCTGCTCATCGGCGCGGCGCTCGTGCTCGCCGTCGTGACCGGCGTCCGCGCAGGCTTCATCAAGACGCTGTACGGCCTCATCACCTGGGTCGTGGCCATCCCGGTCGCGTTCCTGCTCCAGGGTCCGTTCGGGTCGGTGCTCGCGGGCTCCGGTCTCGCCGCGCCCGCAGCCCGCACGATCGCCTTCGTCGTCGTGCTTCTGCTCATCGAGATCGGTTTCACCATCGGCGGACAGCTCGTCGTCTTCCCGTTCGTCGACCGGCTGCATCGGGATCGGACCCTCGGCACCGCGGACCGCGCACTCGGCGTCCTCCCGTCGATCCTTCGCACGCTCGTCATCACCGCTATCGCGCTCGCCGCGGCCCTCGTGCTGCCTGTCGGCAGCGAGGTCCGGACCGCGATCGACCATTCGCGCGCGGCCCAGGCACTCATCGCACAGGTGTCGGCGGTCCAGCCCGCGCTCGGCGCCCTCGCCGGCGGCCAGGACGACGGCGCGCCCCTCTTCGTCACGCGGCTCGGAGCCGATCAGACCGAGAAGCTCGATCTTCCGAATGACCTCACCCTCGTTGCCGATCCGGAGGCGGAGGCCGAGATGCTCCAGCTCTTGAATCAGGAGCGGACCAGCCGCGGACTTCCCGCGCTCGAGCTCGATCCGCGCATGGTGCCGGTCGCGCGGCAGCACTCGGTCGAGATGTTCCAGCTGAAGTATTTCGGCCACCAGTCTCCGGCGCTCGGCTCTCCGTTCGACCGGCTGCAGGCGGCGAAGATCTCATACACCCGCGCGGGCGAGAACCTCGCGTACGCGCGGTCCGTGGCGATCGCGCACCGGGGACTCATGGAGAGCCCCGGTCATCGGGAGAACCTCCTGCGCCCGGAATTCACCAAGGTGGCCATCGGGGTCATCGCGGCCGGCTCGTACGGGCGGATGTTCACGCAGCTGTTCATCACCCCCTAGCGGGTCGGGCCTGGAACGTGCAACGAACGTTCGGGTGCACAAGCCGTTCGCATCGCTCACGAAGTGGATCACCGAGACGCTCGCCAGCCCCTGGGCCCTCGCCGTCGCGCTCGCGTTCATCGCCGTCTACGTCGTCGCCGGCCCCCGGCTGGGCCTGCCCGAGCAGCGTCTGGACCTCGGGTTCTTCCTCACGTTCACGACCTTCCTGCTCGTGTTCGTGATCGAGCATCAGGGGTACGGCGACCGCGCCGCGGTGCAGGCGAAGCTCGATGAGCTGATCCGGGCGCTTGATGCCGACCGGTCGAAGATCGGCATCGAAGAGCGGCCACCGAAGGAGATCGACTCCATGCGATTGCAGGCGCGCGAGCGGGAGGGACGCAGGTCGGCCGAATAGCTCGGCCCGCCCCAGCGTCTAGCCCCGCGACCCCGCGTCGCGACGGGCGCGCTGCCCGGTGGCGCGCAGATTGAACAGCACCAGGACCACGAGCATCGCCAGGAGGAGCCAGCCGACCTGATCGACGGCCGGCTCCGGCAGGATCGCGGAAGCGATCCATGTGACAGCGAGCGCGACGACGATGCCGACCGCGAGGGACCCGTCTTCGACGAGCAGTCCCCACACCGCGGCGACGATGGGACCCGCCACAGGAACGTTAGACACGTTTGGCGGCGACCTCCGCGCCGTGCGGCACGATGGCCGCGAGCATGCGCGCGGCGATCCACGAGGCAGCGAGGAACACC
>JANLWM010000308.1:0-1525 GCA_031364525.1 Chloroflexota bacterium
GACGCTCAGGCCGTGCTCGAAGGCGCCGCGCAGGCGATCGGGACCGTGAAGCTGGAGCAGATCGTGGAGATGATCGACGTCCCGGATCCAGTCCTTCGGGCGGCGATGGACGAGCTCAGTCAGGTAGTCCAGGGCCGGCTCGCCGAGATCGAGCAATTGCTGTCGCTTGAGATACCGCTTGGCGCGCTGGCCGGAGACGGCCGCGACCAGAGCAGCGCGGTGGTCGGGAAGCGTCGAGCCCTCACCCCGCTTGAATTTCCTGTCGTGTGTGACATCGAAACGACCAGCGACGATGCGGACCCGATCTCGGTAGAGGTAGAGCGTCGCGGAGATCCCGATCGCCTCGGGTGGCATCGAGTACGGGTGGGTGTCGTGGACTACGGTGCCGGTGGGTCCGACGTAGACCGGTAAGCGCAGCGCGAGATTCTCGGGAAGGACCTTGAGCGGTCTCAAGCGCGGCAGCTCCTGGGCGAGACGCACGGAGGGCGTCACGCCGGTCGCTCGACACGGACGCTCGTTGTTGACCTCGACATGCCACGCGGCGAGTTGCGCGAGCAGATCGGCCTCGTCGTGGAAACGCCGCTGCTTGAAGAAAGACCCCTTCACGAAGCCGACCAGATTCTCGACCGATCCCTTCTCCTGAGGCCTGTACGGCCAGCACACGTCAACACCGACGCCAATCTCCAGCGCCGCATAGGCGAAGGTCGGATTCCACTCGGTGACGACCCCATCGCGACCCCACTTCAGCGCAACGGTCTTGGGCCGATCGAAGATGCTCATCAAGGGCGCGCCGCCCCAGCTGTGGAGGTGGTCCGCAAAGCTTCGGATCAGGCTCTCAGCGGTTTCGTCGGGGACCTTGGACACGCGGACGGTCCGCGAGTACTTCAGACGCGAAGCGAAGAAGCGGATCCTCTGGATCGTCCCGTCGAGATACTCGACGTCCACCTGCCCGAAGTCGTGCTGGCTGAATTCGCCCGGCAGACCCTCGAAACGGACCAGGGGCTTCTGATCCTTCGGCCGGACGGACGCGATCAAACCGTACAGGGCCGACTTTTGTCCGATGTAGCCGTCGAGGCGCATGCGCCGGACGACCTCGACGGACAGGAGTCCGGGCTCCTTCTCGAGAAGCTCGGCGACCGGTTTCCGGAAATCCTGGACCAGGCTCGGGCGCCCGATGCCCCGCTCGAGACGCTCGGCCGCGTCGTCGATGTGGTCGATGTCGCCTTCCTTGACGACCCGCTTGACCGAACGGAGCGACACCCGGGCCAGCGTCGCAACCTCGCTCTGAGAGTGACCCGCCTTCAGCAACACCTTGATTTCATGACGTTTGAGCATTCCCAACATCCTCCCCCCTCACGCTCCGTTGGGCGCGAAATGCGCCCGGAGCGAAGGGGTGTTCTAGCGCCGCCGGCCTCGGCCAGTGGTGCCAGAATTTCCGGAAGAGTTGGTGTCAGAATTTGTGGAACCCACACCCCACCATCGCGAGCATTACCCAGACCGCGAGCGGTTGGAGCGACGGTACCGG
>JANLWM010000311.1:0-6121 GCA_031364525.1 Chloroflexota bacterium
CCGGTACCGGGTGGCCTCGGCGCAGTGACCGCCGCGTTGCTACTGCGAAATGTACTTACCGCGACGGAGCGCCAGACCAACTAGCAGCACGTCGGCGGTTGGCCAGGCCACGCGAGGACTTGAGTGGCATTCGCAACGAACACAAGAACTGCGAACGTGAAGCGGTACATCATCTCTCCACCAATGCACTGGTTTTCTTTGCTGTCTTGTACGCGAGATCCGCGTACCTCTGTGACGCGCGCGAATCGCCGGTTGTTCCCGCAAGTTTGCTGAGCCTCATGTATGTGTCGCCAAGTTCTGCCTTTGCGCCAAGCAATTTGTAAATCGCGGCTGCCTCCTCCAGCTGCGTCTGAGCGGCCGACTGGTCGCTTCGAGCGACGTTGATATCGGCAAGTACGAGTTGCGCAGCGGCGGCAGCCCGCCGGTTGCCAACCGCCCCAGCAGCAGACAGGGCCTCGCGCGCATGGCCTTCTGCAGCATCCAGCTTTCCTGCCTTCAGTTCGCCCTCCGCCTTCGTACAGATGTAATGCGGCAAATTGAAGGCTGGACCGCTCGCCGTCGCGATTTGGATTGCTCGATTGACATGAGTGGTGGCCGCTTCGAAATGGCCTCGCTCGGCAGCGATAACCGCCAGGAAGTTCAACGTCATCGCGGTGAAGGTCATGTCTTGCGCGGCTTCGTTCAGCGCAAGGGCCTTCTGGATGTAGCCCGTCGCAGCGTCAAGATCGCCAAGAGCGCGGTAGGCGTAACCCAGCGAGTTGTATATGGACACGAGTCCGGAAACGTCGCCGATGTCCTGCGCCCACTCGAGTGCCGTCTGTAGGTAGCTGTTGGCTTCTTCGAAGTCGCCGTTGTCGATAAGGATGACGCCTAGATCCTTGACCACACGTAGTCGCAGCGGCTGGTCACGGACGACAGCCTTATCGAGATCCTCGAGCAGCTTGCGTAGCATCGTCACCGCTTGAGGTGCATTGCCGCTCTGTCTGTAGGCCAATGCGGTCTGGTACCTAATCCGGGTCAATTGCGTCGGGCCCGCTGAATGCTGAAGCCGTTCAGCGGCGGCGAGCTCGCGTAGCGCCTCAGGTCCCTGGACCAGATGGTTCAGCGCAGTGCCGAGAATCAGGTGCAGTCGACAGCGCTCGGCGGGCGACTCCGAAGACTCCAGGAGTGCACGCGTTCGCGTGATGGCCTCTGCCGCGGTTTGACGATTGAGAAGAGCCTCAGCGCTTCGAATCTCAAACTCGCGTTCCTTCCGCCGACGATCGGCGTCCGCATCCTCCAAGAAGTACGTAGCCGGCTTGCCGAGCTTGTCGGCCATGAATTCGAGCGACTTCATCGCTGGACGGACCTTGCCCAGCTCGATGGCGCTCACGTACGCCCGGGTGAAGTGCGGTGTGCCGAGCTGCGCCTGGCTCAGGCCCGATTCAAGGCGAGCCTTGCGGATGCGCTCGCCGATCTGCTGCAGCGAGTCGGAGACCGGCGCCGGGCGACGGACCCGGGTTCGAACCGTTGGCATAGCGCGGCACGATAGGCCCGGCTTTGCCCGGCGTCAATACAGAATCGACAGCCTGTTCTAGAGCCGGATGACGGGTGGGTGCGCGGGATCGTCGAAATGCTGGGTATCGATGAACCGGACCCGGCCGCGGGTGGCGTCCAGGAGCACGGAGTGCGTCCGCGCGCCCCGGCTGAAGAACCGGACGCCACGGAGGAGCTCGCCGTCCGTGACGCCGGTCGCGACGAAGCGGATATCCGCGCCGCTCGCAAGATCCTCGGTCCGATAGATCCGGGACTCGTCCGTGATGCCCATCTTCTTTGCCCGGGCTCGCTCATCCTCGCTCCGGAACTTGAGCCTCCCGAGGATCTCGCCACCCAGGCAGCGCATCGCAGCCGCGGCGAGGACACCCTCCGGCGCGCCGCCGGTGCCCATGACCGCGTGGACGGCGGTGCCGGCGACGGCGACGGACATTCCCGCCATCAGATCCCCGTCCTCGATGAGCTTGATGCGCGCGCCCGCGGCACGCACCTCCCGAATGAGCTGCTCGTGACGCGGCCGGTCCAGGATCACGACCGTGAGGTCATCGATCTCGCGATTCAGCGAATCGGCGATGATCTTGAGGTTCTCTTTCACCGGCCGATCCAGGTCGACTTTGCCCTTTGCCGGCGCACCGACGATGAGCTTCTCCATATAGGTGTCGGGTGCGTGGAGCAGTCCCCCACGCTCGGAGGCGGCGAGGACCGCGATCGCGTTCGCGCGGCCATGCGCGACGGGGTTGGTGCCCTCGAGCGGGTCGACCGCGATGTCGACCTCCGGACCGACGCCCTTCCCGACCTCTTCGCCGATGTACAGCATCGGCGCTTCGTCACGCTCACCTTCGCCGATGACGATCCGGCCATGGAATGACATCTCGTCCATGGTCGTGCGCATCGCTTCCACGGCTGCCCGGTCGGCCTGGTTCTTCTCCCCATGGCCCATCCAGTGGGACGCGGCGATGGCCGCCGCTTCCGTAATGCGGACAAGTTCCAGACCTGGTGTGCGTTCGATCACGTTCCGTAACGCTAGCGGAAGCAGGTACGGGACTAACATCCAAAGATGAACCGGCGCATCTCCAACGTCCTGCTGCTGACCGCGCTCCTGATCGCGAGTGGGGCGCTCGTGAGCGTCATCTGGCGGGCCGGTAGTCCCGACGCGCAGGCGCAGGCGCCGGCACCCCCCGCGATCTTGGCCAGTCCCGCCGACCCAGACGACCTGCCGAACACCTTCGCCTTCAGCCAGCCGATCGCGTCAGCGAAACCCGGCGATCCGCCCGGCTACACCCGCGTGCGAGCTCCGAAGGTGGAGGGCGGACCCCGCCGGATCGGCATCCAGATCGGCCACTGGCAGACGGAGAACGTGCCCTCGGAGCTTCGACGCCTCGAGGTCCAGACCGGCACGAGCTGGGACGGCCTCAGCGAGCTCACGGTGAGCATGGAGATCGCAAATCAGCTCGCTGATCTCTTGCGGAGTCATGGCTACCTCGTCGACATCATTCCCACGACGGTCCCGTCGGGCTACCTCGCGGACGCATTCGTGTCGCTGCACATGGATGGAGATGGGACCGGCGAGAACAGCGGGTACAAGCTCGCGCATGGCAGCCGCCGCGGACCGTTCGAGCAACAGCTGTTGGAAGCGATCAAGGCTGAGTACGGCGCGGCGACGGGACTCGACTATGACCAAGCGCATGTGTCCCGAAACATGCTCGCCTACTTTGCTTTCAGCTGGCAGCGCTACCGGTCGGCGACCTCTCCGTTCACGCCATCGGTCATCCTCGAGATGGGGTTCCTAAGCAATGACGGCGACCGCGCGCTCGCGGTCGATCACCCCGACGTGCTCGCGAGAGGTATCGCGAACGGGATCGAGCGCTTCCTCTCCGAAGTCCCGTCGACGGAGCTGTTCGGTAAGGACCTGCTTCTTCCGCCAACGCGTCAGGCGTTCCCGTCGCCTTCTCCCTCTTCGACGCCGTAGGCGACCCCGCCGCGAGCAACGCTCGAAACTCCTCCTCCGTCCTGGTGTGCTTGCGCCGATTGCAGCTTTGACACGCAGGCAGGATGTTCTCGATCGTGTTCAGCCCACCCCGACTGAGGGGTGTGCGGTGGTCGGCTTCGATCGGGCCGGTGTGATCGGCGCCGTACGCGCAGCGGCCGTCGTACTTCGCCAACAGCGCAAGCCAATCATCGACGCGGATGAATTCACCGCCCGAGGCTGCGCGGCGGCGATGACCGCTCAACCGGACGTATGCCCGCGCCCGTTGCGGGTTGGCGGCACGCCATTTCTTCATGTACGCCAAGTGCGCCTGCGGGTCCTCCGCGTAGCTCCTGCGTCGCCGTTCTCGGTCCTTCGCTCTATTGGCCTCGATATTTCGTAGGTAGGACTCGTGCCGTTGTGCCTGGATTTTTGCCCGATTCTTCGCCGCGTACTGCCGATTCCTCGCGTAGATCTCTTCACGGTTCCGATCAACGTAGGCACGCTGCTTTTGAAGGTAGCGTTCGCGATCGGCCTGGTACGCCGCTTTCTGTAGCTCACGGCGGCGAGCCATAGCGGCCGCGAACTTGACAGGATCCAGCCTCAGCCGCTCCCAGTAGCGGCGCGTCCGTTCTCGAGCGGCAGCACGTTTCTGCTCATCGTCCACGCCGATGAAATACGAAACTCGCGAGGCCGTGTCAATGGGACTTCAGTCGCTCCGCGAGCCGCGCCGCCGCTTCCTCGATGAGCGGCGCGGCGTTCCGCATCGCCTCGGCGAGCGGCATCCCATCCGGCGTGCTCACCTCGATCGTTCCGATCCCCTGCTGAAGCAGTGCCTCGTAGCCGGGCGCAGTGCCGCCGACGATCATCGCAGCGCGCACACCGGCATCTCGCGCAGCGTGGGTCACCGCCTGGGTGAGCTTGCCGTACGCGCTCTGGGCGTCGGCTCGTCCTTCGCCGGTGATGACAAGGTCGGCACCCGTGATCCGCGCCGCGAACTTCGCTGCGTCAAGGACGAGCTCCGCGCCGGAGCGCAGGCGCGCGTCGAGGAACGCGACTAGGCCCGCGCCCAGACCGCCTGCGGCGCCGGCACCGGGGACATCGCGCACGTTTCGTCCGACGAATGCCTCGATGACATCGGCGAACGTCTCGAGGGCCGCGTCGAGCTCCGCGATCATCGCCGGCGTCGCACCTTTCTGCGGGCCGTAGATCGCCGATGCGCCTTCGGGGCCGAGGAGTGGATTGCGGACATCACAGGCGACCTCGATCGCCGGCCGGATGAGGCGCGGATCCGTTTGGCCCTCGAGATGGTGCAGCCGCCGAAGCGCGGCGCCACCCTCGGGAAGGTCGAGACCTGCACGATCGAGGAACCGGTAGCCGAGCGCGCGCGCCATCCCGGCGCCGCCGTCGTTCGTCGCGCTCCCGCCGATGCCGATGACGATGCGATGCACGCCGCTCGCAGCGGCCGCGAGAATGAGCTCGCCGGTCCCGCGGGTGCTCGTGACGCGGGGATCCCGCTCGCTCTCGCGCAGCAGGGGCAGCCCGCTCGCGGCGGCCATCTCCACGACCGCGGTCTTCCCGTCGCCCAGGATCCCCCACTCCGCGTCGATCTCGCGCAGGAGCGGATCGTGCACCCGCGATGTGCGGATCGAGCCGTTGGTGGCGCGGACCAACGCGTTGACGGTGCCCTCGCCGCCGTCCGCGAGGGGCACCTCGTCCAGTTGGGCGTCGGGCAGGATCCTTCGGAAGCCTCGCGCGATCGCAGCCGCGACCGCGACCGCGTCTGCGCTTCCTTTGAAGGATTGTGGCGCGATGACGACCCGATACGGAATGCCTCCGAGCGTATACGCGTTGACGGACAGTGGCCGCCAGCAGAAATAGACTTGACCGGTGACCCTCGTTTCCAAGGACAGCGACACCGCCTGTATCGAGCGCGAGCCGGCCGCGGTCGCCCCGGCCTGGTCCGCGCTTTCCACCGATCGGGTGCCGCCGAGCATCTTCCTCACCCCTGAATGGATCGCCGTCGCCCGCGCCCACGATGCGTCCACCGCCATCACCCTGTCGATCGGGGCGCCCGTCCGGGGCATCGCGGCGCTCGCCCGTGAGGCCGACGGAACGATCACCTTCGCGGGTGGGCATCTGACGGACGAGCAGGACATCCTCGCGGCGGCAGGCGAAGAGGCCGGCGTCGCGACCGCCGTCGCAGCGTGGGTCGCGGCGCAGCGCCCCCCGGCCGTCCGGCTCGAGTTCGTGCCGGAAGAGGGGCCGACGCTCGGGGCATTCGACTCGGCCCTGACCGCCGCGGGATACCGGGTGACCCGGAGCCGTCAGACCGTCTCGCCGGTGCTCTCACTCCCCGATTCGTACGACGGCTACGTGCAGTCCCTCGGAAAGAAGGAGCGGCACGAGCTCCGGCGCAAGGTGCGCCGGCTGGAGAGCGCAGGTGCCGCGAGCTTCCGCTTCGCGAGCGATCGCGAGCGTGGGGTCGTCCTCGATCGCTTCTTCGCTCTGCACCGGCTCAGCCGCGGACAGAAGGCCGACTTCATGACCCCGGACGCCGAGCAGTTCTTCCGCGACATCGCCGACGCCCTGGCACCGCTCGATCGTTTGCGATTGGGCGTG
>JANLWM010000039.1:0-5194 GCA_031364525.1 Chloroflexota bacterium
TCCGGGCCTGGTCCGCGATCGCCCGGGTGATCGCCTGGCGGATCCACCAGGTTGCGTAGGTCGAGAACTTGTAGCCCTTGCGGTAGTCGAACTTCTCGACCGCCCGGATGAGGCCGATGTTGCCCTCCTGGATGAGGTCCAGGAAGCTCATGCCTCGGCCGATGTACTTCTTCGCGATGGACACGACGAGCCGGAGGTTGGCCTCCGTGAGGTTGTGGCGCGCGTCGTCGCCCTTTTGGATGAGCTCGTCGGCGAGGCGGCGAAGGCCACGCTGTTCGTCGGCGTCGTCCTGCACGAGCAGGTCGAGCTGCCGGACCATGACGGTCCGCATCTCCTGGCCGATCATGACGAGCTCGCCCAGGCGCTCGGCACCTTCGGCCGGTCCGTGGATCTTCGCGTACGCCGGAAGGATCCGGATCGTCAGCCGCTCTGGGTCACGGCGGGCGCTGTCGATGATGGCGACGAGCTCGCCGATGAGGATGCCCGCCTCGGCCGAGATCTCTTTGCTGTTCGCCTCGGCCTCGAGCGGCTCGCGAAGCTTGAGCAGGCGGTTGGAGAGGCGCTTCAGCTCCTTGCTGCCGTCGGCGTCCTTCATCGTGCGGCGGAGGGCCTTGTTGGTGAAGCGCGTCGACTCGTCGACGAACTCCTTCGGGCGGCCGAGGGCCATGCGCTTCTTGACCTCGACGCCGAGCTCGTAGAGATGGACGACCGAGAGTGCGGGCGACTCGAGGGCCATCTCGCCCAGCTCGATGGACTTGGCGAGGTTGACCTCCTCCTCGGCCGTGAGGAGCGGGACCTTCCCGATCTCCTTGAGGTACATGCGGACCGGGTCGTCGACGCTGATGAGGTCGGAGGCGAGGACCGCCGAGATGCTGTCCTCGCGCTGGGCCTCCTCGGTCTCTTCCTCTTCTTCCTTGACCTGGTGGTAGCTCGGGCCGCGATCGGCCTCGAGGATCTCGACGTTGTTGTCGTCGAGCGTGACGAGGAGCTCTTCGATCTCGCCGGCTTCGGCGTCGGGGATGCCGCGGGCGATGTCCTCCTGGGTGAGGTAGCCCTGCTGCTTCCCGCGCGCGATGAGCTTCTCCGCCGCCTCGCGGTGCTCGGGATGGATCCCGACCCGCTCAGGGGTGGCGGTCTTGCCCGCGGATTCCTTTTCCTTGGTCGCTGTCTTAGCCATTCCTACTCCTGCTCAGTGCTGCGGAGGACCGTCGACCGCTGGAGCGAACGCTGGACCTCTTCCAGATCGTGCGCGAGGCGGCTGACCTCCTCGTCGAGCCCGCCGACGTCCCCGTCGCCCCGCGCGAGTGCCGCGCGGACGTCGACGAACCGTCGCCGCAAGTTCCCTTCCCGAAGCCGAAGGGCGACGATCTCGATCTCGCGGCCTACGTCGGCCGCCGACCCGGGCTCCGGCGCATATGCGCCCAATGTGGCCGCCGTGGCGGCTAGGTGAGCCGGAAGGTCAGCGGTCGAATGTCCGCCACGGAGCTGTTCGAAGATCGCTCGGTGGTCGGGGTCCGACAGGTCAGCGGGATCCAGGTCGAGCCGTGCGGCTTCTTCGGGAAACTTGGTCAATTGTGCCATCAAGTAACGCTCCAGAGAAGTCGCTTGTTTCCCGTCCCCCGCTGCGGAAGCGCCCTCCGTACGCAGGGATACGTTCTGGCCGGCCGGCCGGATGGCCGATGCCCCGGTGAGCTCCCCACGGAGGGTCTCCTGATCGAGGCCGGAGTGCCGCGACAGGGTGCCGAGATACAGCTCGCGGGTCAGCAGGTCCGGCTCGTCGCGGAGCAACGGGAGCGCTTCAGCGAGGAAATGCCGGCGCCCGTCGGGGCCCTCGAGGCGACCAACGAAGCGCTGAGCGATCGCGTCGATGACGAACTCGAGGAGCGGCTTCGCGGCCGTGATCCGCGCCTTGAGGTCGGCGGGGGCCTTCCGAGCCAGGTCGTCCGGATCCATCCCCTCGGGCAGGACGCCGACCCGGAGGCTGAGGGCGGTCTTCCCCACCGTGATCTTGCCGGCCCGCTGTGTCGCGCGCTGTGCGATCCGGACCAGCTCCTTCCCCCGTTTCTCGGCGGATCGCTCCCCCGCGACGTCGCCGTCGAAGAGGACGACGACACGATCGAGATTCATTCCTTCGAGCGAGCGGTACTGCTCCTCGGTGAGGGCCGTCCCCATCGACGCGACAACGTTCGTAAGGCCCGCCTGGTGGCACGCGATCGCGTCGAAGTAGCCCTCGACGATGACCGCTTCGCTCTGACGCCTGGCCTCGGCCTTCGCTGCATCGAGCGCGTACAGGGTGCCGCTCTTGTTGAAGAGCAGCGTCTGCGGTGAGTTGATGTACTTCCCGCGCTGGTCGTCGCGCATGGCGCGGCCGCCGAACGCGATGATCCGTCCGCGGGCATCGCGGATCGGAACGATGAGACGGTCACGGAAGCGGTCGAAGATGCCGCGCTCCGTCTGGACCACCAGGCCCGACGCGATGATCTCCTCGTCGGAGTGGCCCTTCTTCCGAAGGTACGCGAGCAGCCCGTCCGGCAGATCCGGCGCGTACGACACGCCGAACTGCTCGATGGCCTTCTCGTCGATGCCGCGGTTCGCGACGTACTCCGCGGCGGCCTTGCCCTTGGGCGTCCCGCGCAGCGCCTGACGGAAATAGAAGTGGGCGGTGTCGTGTGCAGCGAGCAGCCGCTTCTCCCGCTCCCGCTCCGCCGGTGGCTTCCCGCCGGTGAGCTCGATGCCGGCGCGCTCGGCCAGGGTCTTCAAGGCCTCACCCTTGTCGACACCATCGAGCTTCATGAGCCAGTCGAAGCAGTCGCCCTTTTCCCCGCACCCCCAGCAGTGGAACGTGCGGCGGTCGGGGTCGACGCTGAAGGAGGGCGTCTTCTCCGAGTGGAAGGGACAGAGCCCGCTATACGAGCGGCCGGCCTTCTTGAGCGGTACGCGTTCCCCCACGAGCTGAACGATGTCGACCCGCTCCTTGACGCGATCGAAATCACCGGGCACGACTACAAACCTAAGGCGAGTGTGACTAGCGTCGGCCCCACGCCGCGGGAATGAACAGGCTCTCGTACATCGAGAGCGCGTAGTCGTCGGTCATGCCGGCCACATAGTCGGCCACGGCGCGCTTCACGCCGTCGCTCGTCGCGATCGCTTGATACTCGGGCGGCATCCGGTCAGCGTGCTCCACGAAATAGTCGAGGAGTGCCTGCAGCACGCCCTGGGCCTTCTCATCCTCGGTCTTTGCCGGTCCGGAGAGGTACACGTTCTCGAACATCCAATCGCGCAGCGCGTTGGTCGCCTGGAGCACATCAGGTGACAGGCCCACCTCGGGCTTTCCGAACGAGTGGACGATGACGTCGTAGACCATCGTGTCGAGCCGCTCAGCGCGATCGCGACCGAGCGCATCACGGATGTCCTTCGGCAGGTCGGCCTCGCCGATGATCCCGGCGCGCATCGCATCGTCGGTGTCGTGATGGAGGTACGCGATCTTGTCGGCATAGCGGACCACCCAGCCCTCGGGCGTCTCGGGCACGCCCCAGGCCGGGGTCTCGAGGCCGCCTTCGGTCGGCGCCGAGTGCTTCAGGATCCCGTCGCGCACCTCGTGGGTCAGGTTCAGGCCCTTTCCGTTCTTCTCGATCCGCTCGGCGATCCGGACGCTCTGCTGGTTATGGCGGAACCCATCGGGCAGGAATCGGGCGAGCAGCTCCTCGCCCACGTGTCCGAACGGGGTGTGGCCGATGTCATGACCGAGGGCCATCGCCTCGAGCAGATCCTCATTCAACTGGAGCGCGGTCGCGATCGCCCGGCCGATGGAGTTGACCTCGAGGATGTGGGTCAGCCGCGTCCGGTAGTGATCCCCCACCGGTGCCAGGAAGACCTGGGTCTTGTGCTTTGTCCGGCGGAACGCCTTTGAGTGGACGATCCGGTCACGGTCGACCTGGAAGGTCGTGCGCGTCGGAGACGGATCCTCGGGGTGATCTCGCTTCGCGTCCGCGCTCTTCGTCGCGTAGGCGGCGAGGGTCGCGCGCTCGGCGTCCTCCTGACGCTGGCGGATCCGGAGCGCGGCAACGGACTTCGTGCGGGAGAGCCTTGCAGTGAGGTCCGTCACGGTGGCCATCGCGGCTACAGGTTACCGGACGCCCCCGACGTCCTAGCGGTCGCGCTCTCCGCCGGCGATCGCCGCCTGCGCCGCGGCCAGCCGCGCGACCGGGACGCGATAGGTCGACGGGGACACGTAGGTGAGCCCGATCTTGTGACAGAACGCCACTGAGCTCGGCTCGCCGGCGTGCTCGCCGCAGATACCGATCTTGAGGTCGGGCTTGGTCTTGCGCCCGCGCTCGACGCCCATCTTCATCATCTCGCCCACACCGCCCTGGTCAATGACCTGGAACGGGTCGTCGGGAATGATCCGCTGCTCGACGTACTTCGTGAGGAAGCTCTTCTGGGCGTCGTCGCGGGAGATCCCGAGCACGGTCTGAGTGAGGTCATTCGTGCCGAAGGAGAAGAATTCGGTCTTGGTCGCGATCTCATCAGCGATGATGCAGGCCCGGGGGATCTCGATCATCGTGCCGAACTTGTATGCGATCTTGCGGCCCCGCTCCTTCTGGACCGCGGCGGCCACCTCGGTCACCTGTTCGAGGAGCCGGTCGAGCTCACCCATCGTGCCGACGAGCGGCATCATGATCTCGGGCTTCGCCTTCACGCCCTGCTCCGCGCTGTCGGCAGCCGCGCCCAGGATCGCGCGGATCTGCATTTCCAGGATCTCGGGGTAGACGAGCAGCAGCCGGCAGCCGCGCAGGCCGAGCATCGGGTTGTCCTCGTGGATCTGCTCGAGCCGCCGCCAGATCTTCCGCTTCTCGTCGATCTCCGGGCCGTCCTTCCCAGTCGCCTCGGCCACCGCGATGTCGATGTCGACGTCGGCGAACTCGCGGAGGAACTCGTGGAGCGGCGGGTCGATGAGCCGGATCACCACCGGTAGCCCGTCCATGGCCTTGTACATCTCGCTGAAGTCACCCTGCTGGAACGGCAGGAGCTTCGCGAGGGCGACCTTCCGGCCGGCCTCGGTGTCCGCCATGATCATGTCCTGCACGTACGGCAGCCGCTCGGCCTGCCGGAACATGTGCTCCGTCCGCGCGAGCCCGACACCCTCGGCGCCGAGCTTGCGGGCCTCGATGCACTCGCCCGGCGTATCCGCGTT
>JANLWM010000068.1:0-3204 GCA_031364525.1 Chloroflexota bacterium
TGCCCGTCGACCGACGCGATGAAGGCGGCACTCGCGTCACCGAGCACTCGAAGGGAGGCGACGGTGAGGTCCACGAAGAACGGGCCGAGCCGTGCGTCGTCGCGCATGTCGAATCCGTCGCGTACGAGCTCGCCGAAATGCGCCCGCTCTTCCGGCTTGGCCATCCGCACGGTCGCCGCATTCGCGCGCGACGGGATCTCACTGTCGGTCGCGAGAACGTGCGCTTCGTGCCCGTGCCCGGACGAGACGAATCCGGCGCGGTCCAGGACCTCTATGACGGAACGCGGCGTGATCTGCTCGTATACCTCGATGTTCGCGACGCGTCCCTTCGCCGCATAGTGCGCGACGATGGTCTCCAGGCTGCGATCGTCCAGGGGCGCGAGCACACCCGCCCCGATGACCCGGTTGAACAGCGGGTGGTCCCAGACGGCGCACGTCGAGCAGCTGAGCCCCGCGACAGTTCCGAAGGAGGTGCCGTACCGCTCCCTGATCAGAGGATCGCCCGCGATGAACGCCTGGTTGCCGATGCTCTGGTTCTCGAGCTCGAGGCGGATCAGGCCCGCTTCGTCGATCACGCCAGCCGTTGCAAGGTCCGCCGGACGAGCTCGCGGGCGAGCGGCACCTTGTAGCCGTTGTCCTTCAGCGGCTCGGCCCGCTCCAACGCGGCATCGGCCGCGGCCTGACAGGCCGCGTCGTCGAGGGCCCGGCCCTCGAGCAGCTTTTCAGCATCCCGTGCGCGCCACGGCACCGGTGCGACGCCGCCGAGGACGATGCGCGCGTCCTTCACGACGCCCCCGATCACCTTCGCCGAAACGGCGACCGAGACGATCGCGAAGCTCCAGGTCTTCCGCTCCATCGCCTTCTCGAAGGCGCCGCGCCGGCTCATCGCGTTCTCCGGCACGCGGACTTCCACGAGCAGCTCATCGGGTGCGATCGCGTGTTCGCGCCTGGAGCGTCCGTGCGGTGCCACGAAGAGGTCCGCGAGCGGCATCGTGCGCTGGCCGCGCGGACCCGTCAGCGCGACCACCGCGTCGTAGGCGATGAGCGCCGGGGCCAGATCGGAGGGCGCGACGGCGACGCATTCCTCCGCACCGACGATCGCGTGCATCCGGCTGTCTCCCTCGATCGCGAAACAGCGGACCCCGCCCTTGAGCCAGCAGGGGTACGCCTCGTCACGGAAGTACCAGCAGCGGTTGCGCTGCAGAAGGTTCCCGCCGACGGTGCCCATCGTGCGCAGCTGCAGCGTCGCCGCAGGTGCGAGCGCAGCGTGGATGATCGGCATGGCGCGCGCGAGCTCCGCCGACGTCTCAAGATCGACGAGCGGCACGAGCGCGCCGATGCGGAGACCCTTGCCCTTCGTCCGCGACCAGCCCTGGAGCGGCTCGAGGCCCCGGATGTCGGCGATCCGCTCCGGTGCTGCGATCCCATCCTTCATCAGGCCGAGCAGATCGGTGCCGCCGGCCATCACGGTCGCCCCGCCCCGCGTCAGCTCCAGCGCTTCCGGCACCGTCTTGGGCCGCGCGTATGCGAACGGCTTCATCGGCGCAGTTCGAGTGCAGCCAGCACCCGTGCCCTGGTCAGGGGTGCGGTGTAGATCCGAACGCCGATCGCGTTCGCGACGGCGTTCGCGATCGCGGCGGGCAGCGGGATGATCGGTGGCTCGCCGAGGCCCTTCGCTCCGATGTTGTTCGCCTTCGTGTCGGCGTCCTCGGTGAAGCGGACCGTGATGCGCGGGATGTCGCGGACGGTCGGCACCTTGTAGCCCTCAAGGTTCCCGTTCAGCACCCGACCGGTCGGACGATCGACGATGCGCTCTTCCGACAGGACGAAGCCGAGCCCCTGGATGACACCACCCTCGACCTGCGACGCCGCGAGAAGCGGGTTGATGACGCGGCCGATGTCGTGCACCGCGACAACGTGCTCGACGAAGATCTCGCCGGTGCGAACGTCGACCTCGACCTGGGCGAAGTGCGCCCCAAAGGTCTTCAGTGACAACCCCTCCGGGTTCGGGAACCGTGAGCCCTTACCGATGACCGTGTAGTTATCGACCTGCTTGAGCACGTCGGCGACGGGGGTGCGGTGGCCCTTCCCGATGATCTGGCCACCCTCGACGCGAAGCTCGGACGCGCCCATCTCGAGCAGTCCTGACGCGGCGGCGAGCAGCTGCAGGCGGGCGTCCTTCGCGGCGAGCCGGACCGCGGGCCCGACGGACGACACGGTCAGCGAGCCCGCGGATATCGGCGCGTACTGATTGTTCGTATCCCCGAGCTCCACGCGCACGGCGTCGAGGGCGACGCCAAGCTCCTCCGCCACGATCTGTGCGAGCACCGTCCGCGTGCCGGTGCCGATGTCTTGCGTGCCGCAGCGAAGGACCGCCGTGCCGTCGGGGTTGAGGTGGACCGTCGCGTACGCCGGCGGAAAGCCGCTCCCGCCCCACAGCTGCGAGGCCATGCCGTATCCACGGCGCCGGTGCGGCGCGCTTCCGCGGACCCCTTCCGGCTTCCTGCGGTGCCAGCCGATCTCCTGCGCGCCGATGTCGTAGCAGCGCAGGAGACGCTTCAGGGAGTAGCGCTGCCCGGACACGGGATCGGTCGATCGTGCCGCATGGCGACGGCGCAGCGCGAGGGGATCCTCGCCCATCCGCTCGGCGAGCTCGTCGACGGCCTGATCCAGCGCGAACGTGCCCTCGACGTATCCGGGCGCGCGGAACGAAGCGAGCGCGCCCAGGCTGGTGATCACCTTGTGAGACCGCGTCCGCACATTCGCGATGTCGTAGAGCCCGGTCGTCGGTCCGGTCGGATCGGCGACCCAGCGGCCCTGTCCGGCGTTGGACCACGAGAGATGTTCGATCGCGTGGATCTTCTTGCCCTTGGATGCGATCTTCACCGTCTGGTACGTCGCCGAGCGGTTGCCCGCGGCGAGGTTCTCCTCATCGCGGGTGAGGAAGCAGCGCACCGGCTTGCCGAGCTGCCGGGCGAAGATCGCAGCGACGATCGTGTACTTGCCGGCACCGCCCTTCGAGCCGAAGCCACCGCCCATGTAGTCGCACAGGACCCGAATGTCCTTGTACGGGATCTTGAGCGCCGCCTGCAGGCCTGCACGCACACCGAAGACGTGCTGCGTCGACTCCCACACCGTGAGCTCATCGCCATCCCATCGCGCGACCGCTCCGTGCGTCTCGAGGCTGTTGTGCAGCTGGGTCGA
>JANLWM010000071.1:0-3257 GCA_031364525.1 Chloroflexota bacterium
GCTACAACCCGTTCCAGGACAGCGGCGGCGATCAGTCGTTCGCCCTGGCCCTCCTTGATCACGCCGGCACCGGCATCGTCATCTCGAGCCTCCACGGGCGGGCGGAGACCCGGATCTTCGCCAAACAGATCGAGAACGGCCGATCGACGCACACGCTGTCCGAAGAGGAGCAGCAGGCGATCCGCGCAGCGCTGCGATGAACGCGAACGGGGCCGCTAACGCGATCGCGATCCTCAATCCCGCGGCCGGACACGGGAGGGGCCGCAAGCTCGCCGCAGAGCTCGCGAAGGTGTTCCGTGACGCCGGACTGAAGATCGAGGTGCTCGTCACCCCGGCCCCTGCGGAAGCCGCGCGGCTCGCGGCCGAGGCCGCGGATGACGGCTACGCGACGGTGATCGCTGCCGGTGGCGATGGCACCGCGAACGAGATCGCGAACGGGCTCGTCGGCACCACAACCGCGCTCGGGCTGTACCCGCTCGGTACCGGGAACGACCTGGCCCGCAGCCTGGGGTATCCGCGGAAGCTGCGCGATGTCCCCGCCTTCCTCGCGACCGCCCGGCGGCGCGTCATCGACGTCGGCGAGCTGAACGGCCGCGTCTTCGTGAACGCCGCGGGCGTTGGCATCGATGGAGTCGTCGCCGAAGGCGTGAAGGGCAGCTCCCGTTATTTCGGCTCGACACTCGGGTATTTCGCCGGCGCGCTCGGCGCGATCGCCCTCTATCGGCCGATGCCGATGCAGATCACGATCGACGGCGAGTCGCGAGCCGGACGTCATCTCATCGTGGTCGCGTCCAACGGCCGCTTCTTCGGGGGAGGCATGCAGCCCGCGCCCGCATCCGCGCTCGACGACGGGTGGCTGGACCTCACCGTGGCGGGGGAGATCGGCCGGCTGGCGACGCTCGGCGCGCTCGCGCGGCTCTATCGCGGCACCCATCACAACGGCACGACGATCCAGGCGATCCGCGCCCGCACCGTGGAGATCCAGCTCGAACGCCGGGCCGCGATCGAGATCGACGGCGAGGTGATCCACGCGAGCGAGATCGCGATCAAGATCCGACCGGGCGCTCTCGCAGTGCTTACCGCGTGACGGACCCACGGCGCGGCGTGCCGTCGGTCGATGCCATCGTGCGCTCGTCGCCGGTCGATGCCCGCGAACGCGGCCGGTTCGTCGAGACCGTCCGCGTCGTGCTCGCGGAGGCGCGGGCGTCCGGCGCTGTGGCGCTCGAGCCCGCCGCGTACGCCGGTCTCGCGAGGCAGCGACTGGCACAGCGCGATCGGCCGACGCTGCGACCGGTGCTCAACGCGACCGGCGTGATCCTGCACACCAATCTTGGGCGGGCGCCGCTCGCGGAGGTCGCGCTCGCCGCCATCCGCGAGGCGAGCGGCACGGTGAGCGTCGAGTACGACCTTGGGCGCGGGGCGCGCGGCGAGCGTCACGGGCATGCGGCGGGCTTGCTCGCGGAGGTCACCAGCGCCGAGGATGCCGTCGTCGTGAACAACGGCGCCGCCGCCGTCCTGCTGGCGCTGGCGGCGATCGCAGGGAAGCGCGAGGTCATCGTCGCGCGTGGCGAGCTCGTCGAGATCGGCGGAGGCTTTCGGATCCCGGACGTGCTCGCCCGGTCGGGCGCGAAGCTCGTCGAGGTCGGTACCACCAACCGCACGTACGCGCGCGATTATGCGAACGCGATCACAGCGAAGACCGGTGCGCTGCTCCGGGTCCACGCGAGCAACTTCGCCCTGCGGGGCTTCGTCGCAAAGGCGGCGTCGACCGATCTCGCAGCGCTCGCGCGAGAGCACGGCATCGCGTTCATCCATGACCTTGGGAGCGGCACGCTGCTTGGCACCGAGAAGTTCGGTCTGGGACGCGAGGAGACGGTGCAGGAGGCGGTCAGGGACGGCGCAGATGTGGTGACCTTCAGCGGCGACAAGCTGCTCGGCGGCCCGCAGGCCGGCATCGCCGTCGGTCGCGCCGGTGCGATCGAGAAGCTGCGCCGGCACCCGCTCATGCGGGCACTGCGCCCGGACAAGCTCACCATCGCGGCCCTCGTTGCGACGGTGGCGACATACCGCGACGGGACCGCGCTCGAGACGCTGCCGGTGTGGCGGATGATCGCGCAGACCCCGCAGCAGCTCGCGCGGCGGGCCAAGGCCATCGTCGCGCGGCTCGAGCAGGGCGGGATCACGGCCACGGTCACGGAGACGACGTCGACCGTCGGCGGGGGCTCGCTCCCGGAGGAGACGCAGCCGTCGCGCGGCGTCGCGCTGAGCACGGCGTCGGCGGCCCGCGCGGTGGGCGCGCTCCGGCTGGCCGATCCCCCGGTCATCGCGCGCATCATCGACGACCGGGTCGTGCTCGACCTGCGAAGCCTCCTTCCAGAGCAGGACGAGCTGCTCGCCGCGGCCGTCATCGGCGCACTGTCCCGCGTCACGCACCCAGATCACCCAGATCATGGAGATGGAGAGACACGATGACCACGACCCTCGAGACCATCGCGACCGACGGTGCCCCGAAGGCGATCGGCCCGTACAGCCAGGCGATCGCCGCCGGAGAGTTGATCTTCTGCGCCGGCCAGGTGGCCCTCGAGCCGGCCGGCGACAGCGTCACCGGGGATGTTCGCGCGCAGACCGAGCGCGTCCTCGACAACCTGACCGCGGTCCTGCGAGCGGCAGGCTCCGACCTCGCGCACGTCGTCAAGACCACGGTGTACCTCACCGACTTCGATGACTTCGCGGCGATGAACGAGGTCTATGCGAAGCGCTTCGGCGATCACCGGCCGGCGCGCGCGACGGTCGGCGTGTCGGCGCTGCCCAAGGGCCTCGCCGTGGAGATCGAATGCATCGCCATCAGAGCGACGTAGACAAGCCCGGCTCGCCGCTGCCGCTGCGGGCCACGGGGATCTTCTTCGGCGTCTGGATCACCGGCCTGGTCGTGCTCGCGTTCGTCGTCGTGCCCGCGATCTTCGCGACCTGCGCCGGCGCGCCGGTCAACGCACCCGGGCCGTGAGCGCCGACCCGCCGCCGATCCGGGTCGTGGGCACGGCCGGCCACGTCGACCACGGAAAGTCGACGCTCATTCGGGCGCTCACCGGCATCGACCCTGATCGCCTGCGCGAAGAACAGGAACGCGGCATGACCATCGACCTCGGGTTCGCGTGGCTCACGCTGCCGGGCGGCGCCGACGTCGGCATCGTCGATGTCCCTGGTCATCAGGACTTCATTCGCAACATGCTCGCGGGTGTGGGTGGCATCGACGCGGT
>JANLWM010000106.1:0-3667 GCA_031364525.1 Chloroflexota bacterium
AGACCCGTCTCGGCAACGCCGAGGTGGCCGGCCAGGTCGCGTCAGCGATCAACGACGCGCTCGGCCAGCACCTTGAGGAGAACCCTGGCGACGCGCGCCGCATCGTAGAGAAATGCCTCACCGCGTTCCGCGCGCGCGAGGCCGCGCGCAAGGCCCGCGACCTCGTCTTGCGAAAGGGCGCCCTCGACGGCTTCTCCCTGCCGGGCAAGCTCGCCGACTGCCAAGAGCGCGATCCCGAAAAGGCGGAGCTCATCGTCGTCGAGGGGAACTCGGCCGGTGGCTCCGCGAAGAACGGCCGCGACCGCCGCTTCCAGGCGATCCTGCCGCTCCGCGGCAAGATCCTCAATGTCGAGAAGGCCCGCGCCGACAAGATGCTCGGCAACGAAGAGATCAAAGCGATCATCACGGCACTCGGGACCGGGATCGGCGAGCACTTCGACGCGAAGAAGCTGCGCTACGGCAAGACGATCCTGCTTGCGGACGCGGACGTCGACGGCTCGCACATCCGGACGCTGCTACTGACCCTCCTCTATCGCCACTTCAAGGCGCTCATCGAGCAGGGCCGCATCTACATCGGCCAGCCACCGCTCTATCGCCTGCAGCTCGGCAAGGAGATCCGCTGGGTCTACTCCGACAAGGAGCGCGACGCGGCGATCAAGGAGCTGAAGGCGCTGGCGAAGACGAAGTCGGCCGATCGCAAGACGAAGGCCGCGGCCAAGAAGGCGAAGAACGAGGATGCCGACCCGGTCGAGGTCGAGTCGACCAACACGGACGAAGGCACCGATGACGGCAAGGGCGGCCGCGAGCCGGCGATCGCCCGCTACAAGGGTCTTGGCGAGATGAACGCCGAGCAGCTCTGGGACACGACGCTGAACCCCGCGACGCGAACGCTGCGCATGGTGACGCTCGAGGACGCCGAACAGGCGGATCTCGTGTTCGACGAGCTCATGGGCAGCGAGGTCGAGGGTCGCAAGAAATGGATCATGGCGAACGCGAAGAAGGCGGAACTGGACCTCTAATGGCGCGGCTGTTGGATCTCGGGATCGACTTCGAGCACTGGTGCTTCGCCTGCGGCCGCCTCAACCCGTCCGGCCTGCAGCTCGACTTCGACGTGTCGGCCGACCGCGCGACCGCGCGCTACACCGGCCTGCAGCGCCACCAGGGGTATGACGGCGCGCTGCACGGCGGGATCGTCACGGCGCTCCTCGACGAGACGATGGGCTGGGCGATCTTCCATCAGGGCATCTGGGGCGTGACCGCGAAGATCGCCGTCACGTTCAGGCGACCGGTCCCGCTCGGCGAGGAGCTGATCATCACCGGCGAGGTCGCGCGTGAGCGCAGCCGGGGCATCGAGACCAAGGGCACCGTGGTCCGCGCCGCCGACGGCGAGATGCTCGCCGAAGCGACGGCGCTGTTCCTGCGGATGCCCGACGAGCGGCGGGCGGAGCTCGAGCGCCGTTACTCGCGTACCGATGAGGCGTTCGCGCGCGTGCGCGCCGCCATAGAGGCGGAGACCCATTCGCAGGTAGAGGAGCACGCACGAACGTGATCGAAGGACCGAAGAACGAGCGCATCGTGAACGTCGACCTGCAGGTCGAGATGCGGAAGGCATATCTCGACTACGCGATGACCGTCATCGTCGCGCGCGCCCTCCCGGATGTCCGCGACGGACTGAAGCCGGTGCAGCGCCGGATCCTCTGGACCATGCACGAGATGGGTCTGCGCAGCGACCGTCCGTTCCGAAAGTCGGCGGCGATCGTCGGCGACGTGATGGGGAAGTACCACCCGCACGGTGACGTGCCGATCTACGACGCGCTCGCGCGGTTCGCCCAGGACTTCACGATGCGCTACCCGCCGATCCAGGGACAGGGGAACTTCGGCTGCTTCTCCGGCGACACGAAGGTGGAGCTCGTGAACGGCGAGCAGCGGACGTTCGTCGAGCTCGTCGAGATGGTCCATCGCGGCGTTCGCGCGGAGATCTTCACCGTCGATGCGCATCGCAACGTTCGCATCAAGCCGTTGCGTGCGCCGCGGCTGGTGAAGCGGAACGACACGGTCGTCAGGGTGACGCTCGTGGCGGGCCAGGAGATCGTGTGCACCCCGGACCACCGCTTCATGCTCCGGGACGGCACCTACCGTGAGGCCGCCAAGCTCAAGGCGAAGGATCAGCTCATGCCCTTCGCGCGCACGGCGATCCCCGAACGGCTCCACCGGACCGGCGCGTTCCCGATCCCGGCGAGCCTGTCGCAGGTCGTGACCTCGGTCACACCAGCCGGCAAGGCGGACGTGTACGACCTCACCGTCGACGTGACCCAGAACTTCGCGCTCGCCGCCGGCATCTTCGTGCACAACTCGATCGACGACGACCCGCCGGCCGCGATGAGATACACCGAAGCCCGTCCGGCGGCGATCGCGGCGGAACTCCTCGCCGACATCGATAAGGAGACCGTCGACTGGTATCCGAACTACGACAGCCGGCATGTCCAGCCAACGGTGCTGCCGGCGCGGGTGCCGAACCTCCTGATCAACGGCTCGACCGGGATCGCCGTGGGGATGGCGAGCAACATCCCGCCCCACCATCTCGGCGAGGTCACCACCGCCGTGAAGCGGCTCGTCGACGACCCGGATCTCACGAACGACGACCTGTGCGAGACCGTCCTCGGGCCGGACTTCCCCGGCGGCGGCCTCATCTACCGCTTCGAAGAGCAGAAGAACGTGGAGACCGGTGCCATCGAGCGGGTCGACGCGATCCGCCGGGCCTACGCCAACGGCCGCGGCCGGATCCTCATGCGCGCGAAGGCGAACCGCGAGGAAGGCAAGGGCGGCCGCGAGTACATCATCGTCACCGAGCTGCCGTACGCCGTGAACAAGGCGAGCCTCATCGAGAAGATCGCCGACCTCGTGACCTCGAAGCGGATGGCCGGCATCTCCGACATCAGGGACGAGAGCGACCGCGACGGCATGCGGATCGTCATCGAGATCAAGCGCGACGACAACTACGAGCGAGTGCTGAACAACCTGTACAAGCACACCGCGATGCAGTCGGCATTCAACCTGAACATGCTGGCACTCGTCGACTCGTCTCCGAAGACGCTGTCCCTGAAGGATGTGCTCCAGCACTTCATCGATTACCGCAAGCAGGTCATCAAGCGGCGGACGGAGTTCGATCTCCGCAAGGCGAAGGACCGGGCCCACATCCTCGAAGGCTTCAAGATCGCCCTCGACAACATCGACGAGATCGTGAAGACGATCCGGGCGAGCAAGACGCCGGAGACCGCCCTTGCAAACCTGCGCGAGAAGTTCTCGTTGTCCGAGATCCAGGCGAAGGCGATCCTCGAGATGCAGCTGCGCCGGCTCACCGGGCTCGAGCGCCAAAAGGTCGAGGACGAGTACCGCGAGACCATCACGCTCATCGCGGAGCTCGAGTCGATCCTCGGCAACCCGCGCAAGATCTTGTTCCTGATCAAGCAGGACATGGACGAGCTCGCGGCCAAGTACGGCGACGACCGCCGCACGAAGATCCTCGACGACCTGAACCGCGAGCTCACCGACCAGGACCTCGTCGCTGACGAGGACGTCGTCATCTCGGTCTCGACGCGCAACTACGTGAAGCGGATGCCGCTCTCGACCTACAAGGCCCAGCACCGCGGCGGCCGTGGCGTCATCG
>JANLWM010000128.1:0-8234 GCA_031364525.1 Chloroflexota bacterium
CGACCCTGAGGAGCACGTCGAGCAGATCGCCGAGTACGTCGGCTACGGGTTCAGCCACCTCGTGTTCCACGCGCCCGGACCCGATCAACTGCGGTTCCTCGAGCTCTACCGCACGGAGATCATGCCCCGCCGTCGCAAGCGGTTCGCCTGAGCGCGCGACCGGCCATCCGGATCTTCGCGACCGCCGGCGAGGTCGCTCGGGCTGCCGCGGACGCGGTCGCCGAGACGATCACGGGGCGGCCGGCGACACGGCTCGTGCTCGCGGGGGGCTCGACGCCCCGCGGCGCGTACGAGCTCCTGGCGAAGCGCGACCTCTGGTGGGGCCGGGTCACCGTGTTCTTCGGTGACGAGCGCTGCGTCCCGCCGTTCGACACCGAGAGCAATTACGAGCTCGCGCGCAAGTCACTGCTCCAGCACGTCGCTCCTGGATCGATCCATCGCATGGCCGCGGAGCTCGGGCCCGATGAGGCGGCAGTGCGCTACGAGGCGCTCGTCGCCGCGGCTCCGATGGATCTGGTCCTCCTGGGGATCGGCACCGATGGCCACACCGCGTCGCTGTTCCCCGGGAACGCCGCGCTCGGTGCGTCGACCTACGTCGTTGCGGTGCACGGCGCGCCAAAGCCTCCGTCCGATCGCGTCACGCTCACCCTTCGCGCCCTTCGCGAGGCCCGGCGCGTCATCGTGCTCGTCGCAGGTCGCGATAAGGCCGACGCCGTCCGGCGCGCGATGGCCGGCGAGGTCCCCGCGGGCATGATCCCGGGCGCCGAGTGGCTCGTGACCCGCGACGCCGCACCGGAGGGTGGGGCCTCCTAGCGCTTCGGCGCGCGAATGCCGTAGATCGCGCCTTGAGGCGCCGGAGATCGCGACAACGATGCGCCGGGACGCGGGTGCTCTCAGCCCGAGCCCGCCGCGACCGCGAGCTCGGGCTCGACGGCGAATAGGGACCACTCGCCCGGCACACCCTTGAGCTGGGTCCGAGCTCGCTCGGCAAAGCGAAGGCCAGAGCCCGCGACGAGATCCTTCACCGTGCTCGAGACGAGCACTTCGCCCGGCGCAGCCTGCTCCCTGACGCGCGCTCCGATGATCGTCGCGATCCCACCGGTCTTACCGGCGATGACCTCGCACTCGCCGGCATGCAGACCGGCTCTGATCTCGAGGCCGAGCGGCCGGACCCCGTCGCGGATCGCGGTCGCGCAACGGACCGCGCGCGCCGGTCCGTCGAACGTCGCGTAGAACCCGTCGCCGGCGGTGTCCACCTCACGGCCGCGGAACCGCAGGAGCTGCCGGCGCACGACCGCGTGGTGCGCCTCGACCAGCTGGCGCCAGCCGCGATCACCGAGCTCGCTGGCCTTCGCGGTGCCGTTGACGATGTCGGTGAACAGGACCGTCGCGAGGACCCGGTCGGATTCGACCGCGGTCCAGTCGCCGCCGTTCCTGACCCCGCTGATGAACCGCTCGACCTGACTGGTGATCTGCTGGGGATCGACGAACCAGGCGTGATCCGCCCCTTCCAGCACGACGAGCTCGGCGCCCGGAATGTGCTCGGCCATGTATCGCGCGCCGAGCAGATCGAAGGTCAGCTCGTCCCGACGGTGCATGACCAATGCTGGGACTCGGATGGTCGGCAGGATGTGCCGCACGTCCATATCGATGTTCATCCGAAAGAGGTCGGCCGCGGCTCGCGGGCTCGCGCTCGACCGGGTCCAGCGCGTGAACCACCGTCGCAGCTCCTCGCTGTGCGGTTCGAGACCCGGCGCGAAGCTGCGCAACCGGTCTTCTGCGTACGCCTGCGTCCCCCAGCGGCCTTCGCGCTCCAGGCGCGCGACGTTGGCGAGCCGTTCCTCCCTGGTGCTCATCCGGGGGAAGTCCTCGTTCCGGGTGAACGACGGCGCGCTCCCCAGGGTGATGGCGGCTCCCGTGCGCTCCGGGTAGGTCGCCGCGAACAGAAGGGTCATTGGACCGCCCTCCGAGACACCCATGATGGCGGCGCGCTCCGACCCGGCGGCATCCATGACCGCACGCACGTCGTCCATGCGCGTCTCGAGATCCGCGATACCGACGGCGCGATCGGACATGCCGGTGCCGCGTTTATCGAACAGGATCAGCCGCGAGAATCGAGCGAGGCCCATGAAAAAGTCCGCCGGAGGCCCCTCCCACGCGTGGTCGAGGTTGCCGAGCGGCCACCCACCGATGAACACCAGGTCATACGGCCCCGTTCCGACGACGCTGTACGCAATGCTCACATCGCCGCTCTTCGCGTAACGGACCTCGGGTGCGTCCACGACCCGAAGCCTACGCTCGCCCGATCACGCCTCGAGGTCCTGGGTGCGCTGCTACGTCTGAATGGTCACCCGTCTCCGTCGTGTCGCGCACGCGGCACCCCCGTCGCGCCCGACGACCAGGCCTTTGCCCCTAACGCGGTCCACACCCTCTCGGCGGTGATCGGGAGGGTGTGGACGCGCGCGCCGCAGGCGTCGTGCACCGCGTTCGCGAGCACCGCGGGCACGCCGGGATTCACCAGCTCGCCGGACGATCGCGCGCCGTATGGTCCGGCACCGTGGCCGTCGCTCAGGTGGATGATCCGGAGCGGCGGAGTGTCCGCGATCGTCGGCACCTTGTAGTCGCCAAGGTTCGACGCCCGGACGCGGCCGTCCTCGACCGCGAGATCCTCGGTGAGCGCCATGCCCAGGCCGTAGACGAAGCCACCCTCGAGCTGTCCGCGCAGGCTCACCGGGTTGATGACCTGGCCGACATCGACGACGACGACCGCGGAAATGACGCGCACGGTCCCGGTCTCGGCATCGACGGCCACCTCCATCGCGTGCGCGCACGCGCCGTGGTCGGTCGCAGTCGCGTCGTACCTCACGGAGACCTCGATCGGCTCGAGGAGCGATGCCGCCGCATCTGCGACAGCGCGACCCTGCAGCTTCTCGCGCAGGGCCTCCGCCGCCGCCCGCGCCGCACCGCCGTGGACCGGGGTCACCCGGCTGCCGCCGATCCCGGGGTCCTTTGGGCTGTCCGTGTCGAGGCGCCGGACGCGGACCCGGGACGGATCGACCTCGAGCGTCGCGGCGACGATCCGTTGGATGAGGGTGTGCTGACCGCCGCCCTGCTCCCCCACGCCGGTCGTGGCCTCGAGCGTGCCGTCACGGTCGAGGCGCAGGGTGATCGTTGCCGCCCCGGTCCCGACGTGGCGGACGCCGATCGCGAAGCCGACGCCCCGGCCGGGCTCGCGCTCCACGTCCGCGCCGATCTCCGCTGCAGCACGGTCGAGCAGCGCATGGAGATCAGGACCGTGCCACGGCACGCCACTGGTGACGGGGTCACCGGTGTGGGCGAGGTTGCGGCGCCGCAGCTCGAGCGGCGAGAGGCCCAGCTCGCGGGCGATGATGTCGAGATGCGATTCGGAGGCGAAGACGTTCTGCGGCTGGCCCGGCGCGCGCATGTGGCCGCCCGGGACGTGATTCGTGTACACGACCGCCGCTTCGTGACGCGACGCCGGGACCCGATAGCCCTCGAGCGTCTGGACGCCACCCTCGACCATGAGGCGCGGGGTCGGCTTTCCGGCGGCGTACGCCCCGCCGTCGTACAGCGCATGCGACTCGTGAGCGACGATCCGCCCTGAGCCATCGACGCCGGTCCGGAGGCGGATGCGGGACGCATGCCGTGGATTCATCGTCGTGAGCTCATCGGCCATGCGCGTGATCGCGCGCACCGGCTTGCCGGTGGCCTTCGAGAGAAAGTAGAGGACGTACTCGTCGGTCGAGAGCCCCTTCCCACCGAAGTCACCGCCGACGGGTCCGTTGTCCACAACGATCCGCGCCGGGTCGAGGCCAAGGCTCGCGGCCATCTGGTCGCGGAGCGTGAATGGCGCCTTGTTCGTGGACACCACGTGCACCCGATCGCCCTCGATCCACACGACCGCTGCGTGCGGCTCGAGGGCCAGCTGGTGGATGCGTGGCGTCGTGAATTCGTGCTCGAAGACCCGGACCGCGCTCGCGAACGCCGCGTCGACATCGCCGCCGTGCGACTCGGTGACGTAGCCCTGGTGATTCGGGTGCGGGCCTGACGGACGCGGGCCGCGTCCCTCAAGGAAGCGATAGCTCGCGCTGTCCGGATGGAGTGCCGGCGCGTCCGGCCGGAGCGCCGCACCCATGTCCAGCAGCGCGGGCAGCTCCTCGTAGTCGACGTCGATGAGGCGGACCGCCTCCTCCGCGATCGCCCGCGTGTCCGCAGCGACCGCGGCCACGCGGTCCCCGACGAAGAGCACTTCGTCCCAGCACAGGACCGGCCAGTCCTGCAGCCGGCGGCCCAGTCGCGCCCCGCCAACATCGGCACCGGTGATCACCGCGTGTACACCCGGCAACGCGCGGGCGCGCATCGCGTCGACCGAGGCGATCCGGGCATGCGGATACGGACTTCGGACGAACGCCGTTTCGAGCGCGCCGGGAAATTCGATGTCAGCTGTGTATTTGGTGACGCCGTTGACCTTGTCCGCGCCGTCGAGCCGGCGCTCCGGCGTCATGAAGAGGTCCGCCGCGGTCATGACGCCACCACGGTGTTACGCAGGCACTCGGCGAACCCGGCGAGCACCTTGTCCGCCTGACGCGCGATGAGCGGTTGCCCGAGCTCACCAATGCGCCCGAGGATCGCCACATCGCTCGAGACGTGAAGCTGTGTCGGCCCGTCACCCGTGATCGCCACATCCACGAACGCGCGCACCGCACCACCGATGCGCTTGTCGGCTGCGTCGGCACGCAGGCGAGCCGTGCCGGCGGCGTCGTCCCGCTGCTCGATGGTCACGGACCCCGCAAGCGCCAGCTTCACCGGTCCGACGCGAACCTCGAGCGTGCCGCTGATGACGTCGCCATCGGCGGCAATATCGCGCGTGCCCGGCACGCAGCGCGCCGCGGCCGCCAGGTCCATGAGGGCCGCCCAGACCCGCGAGCGCGGCGCGTCGATCGATACGGTGTGCTCGAGCTTCACGCGATCTCCCGAAGGGCGCGCCCGGTCCAGACCCCGGACATCGCGCGCTTGTACGCGGCACTGCCGCGGAGATCCGCGATCGGGTCGGTCGCGGCGGCCGCGAGCGCGGCGGCCTCGCTGATGGACCGGTCGTCGAGGCGCCGGCCGATCAGCGAACGTTCAGCCTCACGCGCGCGGAGCGGGACCGGGCCGGCACCGCCGAGCGCGATCCGAGCGTGCGTACACCTGCCGTCGGCATCCGTGGCGACGACGGCCGCGACGGAGACCGTCGCGTAGTCGTCGACGGTATTGGGAAGGAACTTCTTGTACGTGACGCGCGCGCCTTGGGGCAGCGGTGGGAGCTCAACGCGAAGGAGCAGCTCGTCGGGCTCGAGCGAGGTCTCGAAGACATCGACGAAGAGCTCAGCAAGAGGGATCCGTCGGGCTCGAGCCTTGGACATCGCCACCGCGGTCGCATCGAGCGCGAGCAGTGTGACCGGCGGATCCTGCGACGGATCCGCGTGTACGAGGTTCCCGCCGACGGTCGCCTGCTCGCGGATGCGCACGGTCGCGACTGCCGCGAACGTCTCCGCCAGGGCCGGGGCGAAGCCACGCACGTCGCTCGCGCGAGCGAGCATGCCGTGGGTCGCGAGCGCGCCGATCATCAGTCCTTTGTCGCCGGACGCGACCGCCCTCAGCTGCGCCAGCTTCCGAAGCCCGACGACCCGAACGGGTCGCAGGAGATCCTGCTTCATCAGGACGACCAGCGATGTACCACCGGCCAGGACGAGCGTGTCATCCTGATCCTCGGCCAGGAGCGCAAGCGCTTCATCGAGCGTCTCCGGCTCGACGTAATCGAACGGTCTCACGGCCGCCGCGCCGCCGCGATGGCACGGGCGATCCCGTAGTAGCCGGTGCAGCGGCAGAGGTTGCCCATCATCCAGTCGGTGACCTCGGCCGCCGTGGCATCCGGGCTGGCCCGGAGCAGCGCGGCGGCCGCGACGAGCTGGCCCGACGTGCAGATGCCGCACTGGAAGCCGCCCTCGGCGATGAAGGCATCCTGGAGCGCCGAAGGACCATCGGCGCCCGCCAATCCCTCTACCGTCGTGATCGCCGCGCCGTCGATCTGCGTGGCGAGCAGAAGGCACGCTGACATCGGCGCGCCATCCACCTGCACCGTGCAGAGGCCGCAGACGCCGACCGAGCAGCCATCCTTTGTACCGGTCTTCCCGAGGTCCTCGCGCAGCAGATCGACGAGCAGCCGCTCCGCCAGAACGACCCGCTCGATGGGCGCCCCGTTCAGCGTGAATCGGATCCGGTGCTCGCTCACGGCCGCGCCCTCATCGAGTGACCTTTTCCACCTGCTACAGACCATACGGGAACACCGCGCCGCCATGACCCGCGGGGTCCTCAGGCAGCGGAGAGCGAGGCGAGGAAGTCCGCGACGATCGTCGTGACCAGACCCGCGGTACCACGCGCGCTGTGGGGGCTGTGCCCCCCGCCCTCGATCATCGCGATCCGGGCGGTCGGGATCTCGCGGCGGATGCGGTCGAGCTCGCCCGGCTCGGTGCGGGGATCATCGGCGCCATGGATCACGAGCATCGGGACCTGCAGCTCGTGCAGCCGGCGTTCGTAGAAGTCCTCATCCGGCGTCGCGGCGATATCGAGCCACGCGCGCCCTCCGGCGCGGATGATCGTCCGCCAATAATCCGCGCCGTGCTCGGCTGCGAGCTTCGTGGTGACGCGCTCACCGAAGGCGTCGGGGTCGTTCAGCATCTGAAGAAAGAAGTCGCGCGAACCTGGCTTCTCGCGGTCGAGATGGATCGCCTCGACGATGAGACCGCTGTACCGATCGGGCGAGCGCAGGGCCAGCAGCGTGGCGATGACCGCGCCGTCGCTGTGTCCCCACAGCGCGCAGCGCTCGATGTGGAGCGCATCGAGGAGCTTTTCGGTCTCGACCGCGGCGGCGACGTGGAACTTCGGGGGAAGCTCGGTGATGTGCGGCGACCCGCCGTACCCGGTCCGGTCCGGGATCACGAATCGGCGATCGAGCTTCGAGATCGCATCGTCGTGGGGATAGAAGTCGTACCCCCACCCGCCATGCAGCAGCACGATCGGAGCACCCCGGCCACCGTCCCGGTAGTGGAGCTCGACCGGCCGCGTCGTGGGCAGCAGCGGCGATCCGTCGATCGTCTCCCGGCGGGAGACGAGCTCGGTCACTTGCCGGTGTAGCTCGGCTTGCGCTTCTCGGTGAATGCGGTCACGCCCTCGCGCGCGTCTTCCGAAGCGAACAGCCGGCCCACGGCCTCGTGCTCGTAGAGCATCGCGTCCTGGAACGCCATGCCACCGCCGAGCACGGTCGCGAGCTTGATCTTGCCCAGTGCGAGGGTCGGACCGGTGGCCATCCCCGCGGCGTAGTCGTGCGTCTTCTCATGGAGCTCGGCCGCGGGACAGAGCTCGTCGACGATCCCGAGCTCCTTCGCCTGGGCCGGCGGGACCGCCGCGCCGCGGAGCATCAGGTCGAGGGCCTTCTGGCGGCCGATGAGGCGAGGCAGGCGCTGCGTGCCACCGGTGCCGGGGAGCACGCCGAGGGTCACTTCCGGCAGGCCGATGTTGTAGGTGCCCTCAGCGGCGAAGCGGAAGTCGCAGCAGAGCGCGATCTCGAGGCCGCCGCCGAGACAGTGCCCGTTGATCGCGGCGATCACGACTTTGGGCGTGCGCTCGAACTTGGACATGATCTCGTTCGCGTGGATCACGAATGCCGCCTGGTAGTCGGCGTCGGTCGCAGCGAACATCTTCACATCGGCACCGGCAGAGAAGAACTTCTCCGAGGCGCTGCGCACGACGATCGCCTTCACCGACGCCGTGAAGCGGGCCTCGTCGATCGCCAGCGACAGATCGTCAAGGAACGCCTTGTCGTAGGAGTTTGCCGGTGGCCGATCCAGCACGATGTGCCCCACCGCGTCCCGTATCTCCAGCCGTACGACGGACATGACGACCTCCCGCCTCGTGAATGGGTTTTCCGGCACAATCTAATCACCGAGGACGCGATCCGTCGCCCCGGTCAGCGTGTGGGGGTCCCTTCGATGGCAAAGATGTACATCAACGGCGAGCTTGTCGATGCGAAGAGCGGGAAGACGATCGAGGTGCGCAACCCGTCAAATGGAACGGTCGTCGGATCGGTGCCCCGCGGAAGCGTGGACGAGGTGAACGCGGCGGTCGAAGCCGCTGCGAAGGCGTTCCCGGCGTGGGCCGCGATGGCGCCGACC
>JANLWM010000129.1:0-6241 GCA_031364525.1 Chloroflexota bacterium
GATGGCACCGGCGACCGCGGCGGCCACGATCACGGCGAGCGCCGGTCCGGCGAGCTGGTCGCGCGGATCCGGGCCGGGGTCGGCGTACGTGATCACCTTGCCGGCCGCAAGGAGGCGCAGCTCATCCGCCGTCGCCGGACCCGCGTGGCTGCCGCTGCAGTCGTTGGTCGTGTACTCGCGTCCCTGACGCTGCAGGTAGAGCAAGTGGTCGCCCGGCTCGACGCGGTAGTCGACGCTGGTCGCCGCACCCCCGCCGGGTCCCACGCGCACCGTGAGCTGGTCCGGTCCCGGATCACCCTTGTAGACGGCAAGGGGGCGAAAGCGCAACGTGCCGGCGCCGCGGTCGACGCTCGCGACCCGGCCGTACGCGATGACGTCGGCGCGGGCGATCTGATCGGCCTGGGTCTGCTGGATGCACGACGCGCGAGCGGGGGCAGCCGCCACCAGAAGCGAGGATGCCGCAATGGCGAGACCGGCAAGGGCGCGCAGGCGGAAGGTCACCACACCATCTTGACGCTGCTGCCGGGGGAATGGTTCCCGCGGCCGCGACGGCGATACTTACGGTGCCCGTGTAGCCCAGCGGAAGAGGCGACTCCCTTAAGAGGAGTTCAGCGAGGGTTCGAATCCCTCCACGGGCACTTTCCGCGACACTTTGCCGGAACAGCACCTCGGAGGAACGTCTTGGGCGCGAACCCCACCCGCTTCGTCATCATCGGCAACGGTGCCGCAGGCACCTACGCGGCGGAGCAGTTGCGCAAAGACGATGTGGCCTGCGAGATCGTGATGATCGATGACGAGCCGTACACCCTGTACAACCGCGTCTCCCTCCCCCGCTATCTGAAGGGCGTGCTCCTCGAGCAGCGGGTGTATGTGCGTGATCAGGCGTGGCACGACAAGAACCGCATCGACCTCCGCCTCGAGACGAAGGTCGTGCAGGTGGACTTCGAGCACAAGACCGTCACGACCGAGCCGGGCGGCGAGCTTCCGTACGACAAGCTGCTCATCGCGACCGGCGGCCGCCCGAACCCGCTGAGGGCGGACGGCGCCGGTACGACGACATCCGTCTTCAACTTCCAGTACTTCGACGAGACGAAGGCGATGGTCGCGAAGATCCCGGAGTCGAAGGTCGCCGTCATCCTCGGCGGGTCGTTCATCGGCTACGAGCTCACCGAGGCCTTCGCGTTCCGCAAGCTAGAGACCCACTGGCTCATGCGCGGCCCGTGGTTCCTCCGCCGCGCGCTCGACGAGGCCGGTGGCAAGATCGTGACGCTCCTGGGCGAGGACGCCGGCGTGCACTTCCACTACGAGGAGGCCATCGAGAAGGTCGAGCAGTCCAACGGGACCGTGAAGGTGACCGGCACCGCCGGCTTCAGCGCGAATGCCGACATCGTGGGCGTGGGACTGGGGCTCACGATGAACATCGACCTCTTCAAGGACACCGGCCTCGACACAAAGGTGGGTGTCCGCACGAACGAGTTCCTCGAGACGAACATGACGGACGTATGGGCGGCCGGCGACGTCGCCGAGTTCTACGACGTCGTGTCCGAGCGACACCACCGCATGGGCACGTGGGACAACGCGCTCAACCACGGGCGGCACGTCGCGAAGAACATGCTCGGCGCGAAGCAGCCCTACGTGGAGGTGCCGACCTACGCGTCCGGAATGTTCGACTCGAACATCTCGGTCATGGGCGTCACCACCGAGGAGGAGCCGGAGGCCGAGGCGATCGTCGAGGTGGACTTCGAGGGCCGCAACTACAAGCGCCTCTTCTTCCTGGGCGACAAGCTCGTCGGCGCGATGCTCATCGGCAAGATGAAGGGTCGCAAGAAGGTCCTGGAGCTCATCTCGAGCCGCACCCCCATCGATCGGCGCGAGATGGTGCTCGAGCTGCTCGCGATGCCGGAGCCGGTCGCGAAACCCGTCCCGCCCGCCTAGTGCTCCAGCGGGTCTCCTTCCCGGTCGGAGGGAGCGAAGTCGAGGGCATCCTGCACCTGCCCGACGGTGAAACACTTGGCGGGGTCGCCGTCCTCGCAGGCCGGGTCCATACCGTCGAGAGCCTGGCGTACCTGTGCGAGGCCATCGCGACCGGCGGCGTCGCGGCACTGCGGTTCGCGCATCGCGGTGACGACGGCCTCGAGCGTCTCGCCGACACGGCTGGCGCGATCCGCCTGTTGCGCGGACATCCCTCGATCCCGCAGCGGACCGGCGTCGTCGGGCACTCCTACGGCGCGGCCATCGCGGCTCTGGCGGCGGGGCGGGACTCGCGGATCCGAAGCGCCGTGTTGATCGTTCCGCCGGCGCAGCGTGACTACTTCGGCACCGTCAAACCGGTCGCCGAGCTGTCGCGGACGCGCGCGAAAGTGCTCATCGTGAGCGCCACAGCCGACGAGGTCGTGGATCCCGGCGATGGCGAGCGCTACGCCTCGGTGCTCCGTCAGGGCGGCGCCCCGTGCCGGGTGATCCGCATCGAGGGCGCGGACCATATGTTCACCCGCCCCGAGGATCGCACGGCCCTGACCGCGACGGTCAGCGATTGGCTACGCGACACGCTCGCCTAGGCTGGGCCAGTGTTCGAGCGCCTCGCTGACGAGGACATGTGCTACCTGACGACCACCGGCCGGAACACCCGCACGCCGCACGAGATCGAGATCTGGTTCGGGATCAGGGATGGCACGCTGTTCATGCTGAGCGGTGGCGGCGATGCCGCCGACTGGGTCAAGAACATCAAGAAGGACCCGCAGGTCCGGCTCCGCATCAACACCCAGACCGCGGCGCTGAAGGCGCGTCTCGTGAGACCCGGTACCCGCGAGGACGCGGTCGCGCGGGAGCTGCTGGACGAGAAGTACATGGGCTGGCGTGAAGGGAAGAAGCTCTCGAGCTGGGCCCGCGGCGCGCTGCCGGTCGCGATCGACCTGCGCTAGTCAGTCGACCTTAGGGAAGTCTCCGTGCACGGCGAGGTACTGGACGACCCCGCCGGCCGAAAGGATCTGTTGCGCGAACGGCGCGAGGGGCCGGAGCGTGGCGTTCCCCGCGGGCGTCCGCAGGATCGCGGCCCCAAGATCGAGGGTGACCTCATCGCCATCCTTCGCCAGCGTCACCGCGTCGGGCGACTCGACCACCGGGAGGCCCAGGTTGATGCAGTTGCGGAAGAAGATCCGCGCGAAGTTCTTTGCCACGACACCTCCGACCCCGAGCTTCTTCAGCGCGGCGACCGCGTACTCGCGCGAGCTGCCACAGCCGAAGTTCTCGCCACCGATGAGGATGTCTCCGGGCCGGACCTCCTTCGCGAAGCCGGGCCGGGCGTCGTAGAACGCGTAGTTCTGGAACTTGTCCTGGCCGACCATGAACGGGGCGTAGCGGCCCGGGACCATCTGGTCCGTGTCGAGATCGTCCCCGAAGACCCACGCCCGCGCCATTAGTCCTGCTCGATCTCGTGGCTTCGCCACGTGACGAGCTCAGGGCTGGTGGCTCTCGCTCCTCGGGGCAAAGCCCCTCGTCGCTCGTTCAATCTTCCTGGTCCATACCGACGACCCATGGCGCGTTCGCCACCGGGTGGGCCATGACGAGCTCCCGAGACCGATCACCGGAACGCTCGGAGGCGGCGCCGCGGTCGCCGCGATCGGCACGGCGCTTCGCCACGAGCGCGTCGAAATCGGCCTCGCTCGCCTCGAGGTAGGGCCGCGGATCGTCGATGACGCCGGTCAGTGCCGCGACCGCCGCGACGTATGGGGATCCGAGGTAGATGGACGCATCGGGTGAACCCATCCGGCCCTTGTAGTTCCGGTTCGCGGTGGACAGGCAGACCTCCTCGCCGGCAAGGACCCCGCCGGTCCGGCCGAGACAGGGTCCGCACCCCGAGCTCCCGATGACGGCACCGGCCGCGGACAGGATCCCGAGCGTGCCGTCGGCCATCGCGTCCTCGAATTGGCGCCGGGACGCGGGGACGACCTCAAGGCGGACCCGCGGCGAGATCCGGCGGCCGCGCAGGACCGCCGCGGCCTGTTGCATGTCCACCAGCCGCCCGTTCGTGCACGAGCCCAGGAACACGATGTCCACCGGGATGCCGACCGCATCGGTCACGTCCGACACCTGGTCGACCCGCGGCGGGATCGCGATCTGCGGCTCAAGGGTCGACAGATCGATGTGGACGGCACGCAGGTAGGACGCATCCGGGTCAGGCCGGAGCCATGAGGGCGCCTCGGGCGTCCCCACGACGATCCCGGCCTTCGCGCCCATCTCGGTGGTCATGCCGGCAAGCGTGATGCGATCGCCCTGGGGCAGGTCGCCGACCCCATGGAACTCGACGCACGCGTAGCGCGCCCCGTCCGTCCCGATCTCGCGGACGACCCGCATGATCGCGTCCTTGATCGTGACGCCCCGGCGAAGGGTGCCGCTGAAGCTGACCTTGATGGACTCCGGGACCCGCAGCCAGGTCCGGCCGAGGCCGAGAGCCACCGCGATGTCGGTGGCACCCATCCCCGCCCCGAACGAGCCGACCGCGCCGTACGAATTGCTGTGCGAGTCGCTGCCGACGATCACGGTCCCGGGCTCGCAGTAGCCCTCTTCGACCATGATCTGGTGGCACACGCCCTCGCCGGCGTCGTAGAAGGTCTGGATGCCCTGCGACCGGACCCACTCGCGCAGCACCCGATGCGAGTCGGCGACCACCGGGGTCGGAGCGGGCGCCGCGTGATCGACGAACACGCCGACCTTGCTCGTGTCCCACACGGAGGCCTTGCCCAGATCCTTGAGCCCGGCCATCACCGCATCGATGACCGAGTCGTGGACCATCACCCGCGAGATCGGAACGATCACCAGATCTCCCGCCCGGACATCGCGACCCGACTGCTTCGAGAGGATCAGCTCCGCGAGCGTCTTCCCTGCCTCACCCGCGGACGTCATGCGACGACCCAGTCGCGGAGGATCGAGTCGAGCTGCTCCATGGAGAGCGGACCCGCATCAGCAAGACTCTTGATGCGCAGCGTGATCGTGCGGAGCTCGTCCTTCCCGAAGGTGAGCCCGAGCTCCTCCGCCCGCTTGCCGACCGCGTTGTGCCCCGTCAGACGGTGCGCGATATTGATCGTCCGGGTCAGCCCGAAGTCCGCCGGGTCGAGGATCTCGTAGCTGTTCGGGTTCACGTAGATGGCCTTCGTGTGCATACCGGCCTTGTGGTGGAAGGCGAACTTACCGGTGACGAACTCGTCGAACGGGATCTCGATCTTCACGAGGGAGGCGATGAGCTCGTCGAGCTGCTTCAGCTTCGGCAGGTCGTACTTCTTCTTGATCGCCGCGGGATCGTCGGCGTACATGCGAGCCACGAATCCGCCGAGCGGCGTGATGCCGTTCCGCTCGCCGATACCGAGGACGCTCGTGTCGATGTGCGTCGCTCCGCCCTCGAGGATGCTGTAGCTGTTCGCGATCGCGCAGCCGGCGTCATTGTGGCCGTGGAACTCGATGTCGCAGCTGATGTGGTGGCGGAGCTCGACCGCCAGGGCGTAGCACTGGCGCGGGGTCGCGATGCCAACGGTGTCCGCAACGCCGACGCGATCGACGCCCATCTTGTCGACCGCCTGGTACACCCGGAGCAGGTCACCTTCCGTTGACCGGAAGCTGTCCTCGCTGGAGAAGCGGACCTCTTTGCCGTGATCCTTGATGAACTCGATGACCTTGCCGGCCTCGACGATGATCTCGTCGACGCTCTTTCCATGCGAGAACTCGCGCAAAAAGGATGACGTGCCGAAGAGGATGTCGATCCCGGTGACGCCGGTCTCGACCGCCACGCGGGCGTCATCCATGTGGCACCGCACGTGCGTAAGTACTTTTGCATGAAGCCCGAGCGAGGCGATGGTCCGCAGATCGGCGCAGGACTGCGGGGAGGCGACCGGAGAGGTGAGCTCGATGTACTCCACCCCGAATTCGTCAAGAAGCTTCGCGATCGCGATCTTGTCGTCAGTCGTGAAGTGCGCGTTGGAGAACTGCTCCCCCTCGCGGAGCGTGGAGTCGATGATCGCGAAGCTCTCGATCGGCACGCCGTTCCTCCCTCGGTGGGCAAAGAAAAGGGCCGGTCGCGCCACGTGCGCACCAGCCTCCGACGTTCGATCGAAGCTCTGATGCGGTCAGCGCTCCGCGGCGGAGTGCCCTCTCCGTCACGACAGACCGCGCCCTTCCGGAGCGCGGACCAGAAGACGATCCCGAGTCGGATCACCCTCTTCGGCGGAACACCCCTTGCGACCGTGTCGGC
>JANLWM010000134.1:0-1785 GCA_031364525.1 Chloroflexota bacterium
CGATCACGGCCGGCGCGCGGGCTCGTCAGTGGTTCCGGAATTGGCGGGTGTGGCGCGGGGTCCGGCGGACCTGGGTGCCGTCCTTCGGGATGATGCTGATCGAACCATCCTCTTCGAGCACGGCGGCAGTGACCTGGGAGAGCTCGGCGATCCCGTGCTGGCGCGCCGCCATCTCAAGCTCCTGGATATCGATCCGCTCCTTATCTAGTGCCTCCTGCAGTGGCTTTCCGTCGCGAAGCAGGAGGGTCGGCTCACTCGTGACGAGGCGGCGGAAGAGCGGGACCCGCGAGCCCCACCGCCCGACGCCGATGTTCACGAACGTGAGCGTCGCCGCCGCGATGATCCCGCCGATGAGCGAGTTGTCGCCGCCGGTCATCGCGTTCTGCACAGCGTTCGCGATCACGAGGATGACGACGAGATCGAACGGCGTCATTTGACCGAGCTCCCGTTTCCCTGCGGTCCGCAGCAGGACGAGCACGGTCACATACACGACGAAGGTGCGAAGGATGATCTCGTACCAGGCGGTCGTCATCTCGAACATCTAGGGCTGCTCCCCGCGCGCGAGCGCCTGCACGTAGCGGATGATGCTCCATCGATCCTCATCCGAGAGCTTCGGCTTTCCCGTGGACGCGTCAGTGTCCTGCCACGCCGGCATCGCCGTACCGGGGACGCCGCTCGAGATCCAGTAGTAGACCTCGCCCGGCGCATGCTGCGGGACGTGCAGCTGCAGGTTCACCGGTCGCGGGACGAGCGTGAACGCCGCCGGCCCATCGCCCTTCGCGACCGCGCCGTGGCAGACGGCGCAGTTCACCTGATAGACCGCCTTGCCCCGCGCGACGGTCGCCGGCGTGTCCGGTGTCGGGTTCGAGACGAAGCGCGCGGTCAAAGGGACCGGCGGGGTGGGGATGTTCGGCGCGACCGTGTAGCCGAGGATGAGCGCCACCGTCGCGAGCGCACCGAGGATCCCGGCGGAGACCGCGAACCGGCGGTACCCCTCCTTGCGGCGCCGGCGAACGACCGCCAGCACGCCGAACAGGATGACGCCGATCGCGAGCGCGAGTGCGACCTGCTCGAGACCCTGGCGGCTGATGGACGTCACTTCTCACCGCGGCCTGCGGCCGCGTCCGCCGCAGGCGCTTGAGCCGCGCTGGCGGCCGCGCGCTTCTTCCGCTTCTCTTTGCGCGATGACCACCAGTAGAGGCCGATGAAGATCGAGAGCGGAAGGACGAGCTCGATCAGGAACTCATCGACGAACGTTCCGTGCAGGACGAGCAGCTCCATCCCGGTCATGGTGACACGACGAACGTGTACTCCGCTGTGTTCGCCCCGTCACCGATCGTGAGCTTCATCGCCCAGCTGCCCTTCGTGAGACCGGCGATGTCGATGCGATAGCGGCCTGCGCCGAGCTCGCTCGCGACGAGGGTCTCGGGCTGGGCCGGCTGCCCGGCCTTTGCGGACAGGGTGCCCGTGATCTTCACACCCGTCGCCGGATCCCCGGACTTGTTGAGCGCGACCACGTTGAGCGCGATCGGGGCGCCCTCCACCGGGAGGCTCGGCTCGGGGAACACAACGAGATTGAATGCGCCCGCGGACAGCGCCATCGCGGTCGCGCCCTGCCCGGCCTGCTGCGAGATGGGCACCACGAACAGCGCGCGCGCGTCATCCTTACCCGCGAGCCGGACGATCGTCTCGACCTTCCACGTGCCAAACATCGCTGTCGGGCTGCCGGTCGCGACGTACTCGCCGGGTGCCCGCTCCTCGGCGACGAGCTCGGACTGACCCATG
>JANLWM010000190.1:0-4174 GCA_031364525.1 Chloroflexota bacterium
GGTACCCGCGGGTGCGGGCTCGGCGGCGACGTTCTGCACCGCGAGGCGCGCCGCCGTCCGCGTCGTCTCGATGACCGCTTCCTCGCTCAGCATCTCGAAGCCCTCGGTGCCGGCCTTCGCCTTGTAGCTCGATTCAAGGACCTCACCCTGCTTTGCGGTGACGAGCACGCCGAACACCAGACGGGTGCGGGTGTCCTTTCGGAATCGGCCCTCGCTATTGGCGACGACGACGTCCTGCACGCTTTCGCGGTAGAGGACCGTCACCTGGTGCACGCGCGGGTCGAAGGCCCGGGCCTCGCGATTCGCGAGCTTCATGAGCTCGACCTTTCGCTCGATCGCGACCGTGCGCGGGTCGATCTCCACCGTGGACGGCCTGGGGAGCTCGTCTGCCGACAGTGCAGTGATCTCGTGGACGCCTTCCTCGGCGATCGCCGCGGCCGCGCGGCCCGCGATCGCCAGAAGATCGTCGCCGTCGTTCACGTTGCCGTTCGCGTAGACGCTGCGGTCGCCCGAGGTCACGCGGATGCCCGCGCCCTGGTCGACGCCGGTGATCGCGTCCTCGAGCTTGTCGTCGTCGAGCGTGAGCGTCACGACCGTGTGCCGCTCCCAGAACAGCTCGGCCCAGTCGCCGCCGCGCGACAGCGCGGTGCGCAGGGCGCGGTCAGCGGCCTTTTCGGTGACGGTCATCGTGCGAGGCACAGTGAGGGTCGAGATGGATCGCTCCTCCCCTAAGAAGCGCGAAGTTTAGCCCGACTCGTCGCCGATGAGCGTCACGGTCGCATGACGGCGGCGCGGGCCGTCGAACTCCGCGACATAGATCCCCTGCCAGCGCCCGAGGCCGAGCGTGCCGTCGCGGATCGCGAGGGTGATGTCCGTGCCCACGAGGATCGACTTGATGTGCCCGGGTGAGTTCCCCTCCGCGTGCTGATAGTCACCGTCATCGGGGACCAGCTTCGCGAGCGTCGCAAGGACGTCTCGCTGCACGTCGGGGTCGGCGTTCTCGTTCACGAAGACACCGGCCGTCGTGTGCGCGATGGTCACGACACAGATGCCGCTTCGGATCTTGCTCCGTTCCACCAGGTCCACGACCCGCACGGTGATGTCGAGGGTCTCGGTCTTCGTTCGAGTGTCGATCCCCAGATCGTGGTGGGCGACGGTCACGTGGATCGGGCCTTTGGCATCGGCCCGACGATACTTCGAACGTGCCGACCCGCGGCGAGGCTCGAGCGACGGCCACGGAGCGCCTGCGCGCGCTGGGCGCGCCCACGCCCGCGCTCGACGCGGACGTGCTCCTCGCGCACGTGCTCGATCTGCCGAAGGAGGCCATCGTCGCGCATCCTGAGGTCGCCGTCGAAGCCGCTACGGCGCGCCATTACGAAGAGCTGATCGAGCGGAGAGGCGCCGGCGTCCCGGTCGCCTACCTGCGCGGCTTCAAGGAGTTCTATGGCCTGCGTTTCACCGTCGACGACCGCGTTCTCGTGCCGCGACCGGAGACTGAGCTCCTCGTCGACGCGGTGCGGGCGTACGCCGGCGGCCGGCCGCTGACGGTCGTCGATCTGGGCACAGGCTCCGGGGCGATCGCGGTCGCGCTTGCGGCGACCGAGCCCGCGCTGCGCATCATCGCCGTCGACGTCTCGACGGGCGCGCTCGACGTCGCGCGGACCAACGCGGCCGCGAACCGCGCGACCGTCGAGTTCCGCGCCGGGGATCTCCTCGCGCCGATCAGCGAACGCGTCGATGTGGTCGCCGCGAATCTGCCGTACCTGAGCGACGCCGAGCCTGCCGATCTGACGGGCGATCGCGCATCGCTCGCGTACGAGCCGCGCCTGGCGACGTTCGCCGGCGCCGACGGTCTCGCGCTCGTCCGCCGCGCGATCGCCGACCTTCCCCGGGTGCTCGCACCTGACGGCGCTGCGTTCTTCGAGTGCGACCCGCCGCAGGTCGCGGCCGTGACCGTGCTGCTCCGGCCGATGGGGACGGTGGACGTGCTTCGCGACCTCGCCGGTCTCGAACGTATCGTGCGCGTGGTTCGGGACGCGGACCGAGCGCGCCTATCATCGGACCGATGAAGACCCGCCTCCTGCCGGCGGACGCGCCTGGGGCGGTGGAAGAGGCCGCGACCGCCCTTGAGCGTGGGGAGCTCGTCGCCTTCCCCACGGACACCGTGTATGGCCTCGCCGCCGGGCACGGCCACCTTCGAAAGCTCTATATCGCGAAGGATCGGCCGAAGGACAAGCGCATCCCGATCCTCCTGTCCGATGCCGCCAACCTCGAGGCGAGCGCGATGGTCACCCCGGCGGCGCGCGCGCTCGCGGCACGGTTCTGGCCCGGCCCGCTCACCATCGTGCTCGTGGCGCCGCGGCGCGGCACGATCGCCTTCCGCGTCCCTGCGAACGATGTTGCGCGCCGGCTCATCGCCGCGAGCGGCGGCGGACTCCCCGTGACGAGCGCGAACCGATCCGGAATGCCTGACTCGACGACGGCACAAGACGTCGTCGCGCAGCTCGATGGTCGGGTCGCCATCGTCCTTGATGGCGGGCCGACCGGCGGGACGATGTCGTCAACGATCGTGGACTGCACCACGGACCAGATCACCGTCCTGCGCGAGGGCTCGATCACTCGCGCGCAGCTCGAAGAGGCGCTCATCGGCGTGGAGACCTACTCGTGAGGATCGGGATCGCGGCGGATCACGCGGGCGTCGAGCTTCGCGACCAGCTTGCTCACCACCTACGGCTCAAGGGTCACGAGGTCGACGACCTCTCGCCCGAGAACGATCCCGAGGATGACTATCCGCTGATCGTCGAGCCGCTCGCCCGCGCGGTCGCCGCCGGTCGCTACGCCCGCGCCATCTTCCTCTGCGGCTCCGGCATCGGCCCGGCGATCGCGGCGAACAAGATCGCCGGAGTGCGCGCCGCGGTCGTCGAGCATGAGTGGTCCGCACGTGACGCGGTCGAGCATGTCGGCATGAATCTGCTGACCATGGGCGAGCGGGTGATCGGTATCGAGATCGCGAAGGCGATCGTGGATGCCTATCTCGGCGCCGAGGTCCAGGGCGGGCGGCACGAGCGCAGACGGAAGCAGATCGCGGACCTGGAGAGGAAAGCATGAGCGAGATCGAGCGCGTCGACCCCGAGATCCACGCCGCCATCGAGGGCGAGCGCCGCCGGCAGGTGGAGAAGATCGAGCTCATCGCCTCGGAGAACTACACGAGCCAGGCCGTCATGGATGCGGTCGGGAGCGTCCTCACCAACAAGTACGCGGAGGGCTATCCCGGACACCGCTACTACGGCGGGTGCGAATGGGTGGACGTTGCCGAGTCCCTCGCGATCGAGCGCGCAAAGGCGCTCTTCGGCGCGCAGCACGCGAACGTCCAGCCCCACGCCGGTGCCCAGGCGAACATGGCCGCGTACGCGGCGATCATCAAGCCGGGCGACACGGTGCTCGGCATGGCCCTCGACCAGGGTGGCCATCTCACCCACGGTTCGCCGGTCAATTTCTCAGCCCAGCTCTACAACTTCGTCCCATACGGGGTGAAGCGCGACGACGAGCTGATCGACTACGACCAGATAGAGGCCCTTGCGAAGGAGCACCAACCCAAGCTCATCGTCGCGGGCGCGACCGCGTATCCGCGCTTCTTCGACTTCAAGCGGCTTCGGGCCATCGCCGACGCTGCGGGGGCGCTCCTCATGGTGGACATGGCGCACTTCGCGGGCCTCGTGGCGGCGGGGGAGCACCCGAATCCGGTCGAGCATGCCCAGATCGTGACGACGACGACGCACAAGACCCTTCGTGGACCGCGCGGCGGCATGATCCTCTGCACCGAGGAGTACGCGAAGGCCGTCAACAAGGCCGTGTTCCCGTACTCCCAGGGTGGACCGTTGATGCACGTGATCGCCGGCAAGGCGGTCGCGTTCAAAGAGGCGGCGACCCCGGAATTCCGGGTCTACGCGAAGCAGATCCGCGCGAACGCGGTGGCTCTCGCGACCGCGCTCACGACGGCCGGCCTGCGCGTCGTCTCCGGCGGGACGGACAACCATCTGATGCTCGTCGATGTGCGGCCGGTCGAGCTCACCGGCAAGGCCGCTGAGAAGCTGCTCGACGCGGTCGGCATCACCGTGAACAAGAACACCATCCCATATGACCCGCAGAAGGCCGGGACCGCGTCGGGGATCCG
>JANLWM010000199.1:0-9259 GCA_031364525.1 Chloroflexota bacterium
CGCTTTTCGCGAGGGACGTCGACGCCGGCGATCCGAGCCATGTGCCTCCCCTATCCCTGCCGCTGCTTGTGCTTCGGCTCCGAGCAGATGACGCGATTCACGCCCTCTCGCCGGATGATCTTGCACTTGTCGCAGCGCTTCTTGACGCTCGCCTGGACCTTCACCTAATACCTCACCCTTCGCGTGATCCGACCTCGCTTGAGGTCATATGGCGACAGCTCCACGAGGACCTTGTCACCTGGAACGACCCGGATGAAATTCATCCGCATCTTCCCGGAGATGTGCGCGAGGACCGAGTGTCCGTTCTGGAGCTCGACTTTGAACATCGCGTTGGGGAGGGCCTCGGAGACCGTGCCCTCCACCTCGATGACGTCCTTGTTGCTCGGTTTACTGCTTGCCATGAACCCCAGACGCACAAAGCTCCGCAGCAACCTGCCACGGGAACCAAAAATGTACCAAAACCGTGCGGTGTAGGCAAGCTGCGGTCATGCTGACACCATGGCTGAGGCGTCGCTGGTCCGGGCGGCCCGAGCCTTGGCCACGCCACCTTCAACGGTCAAGACGACCGTTCCGCCGGGCAGGCAGGCCAGGGTGTGCTCGAAGTGGGCAGACAGCGATCCGTCACCGGTCACGACCGTCCACTGATCCTCGAGCACCTTGGTCCCGATCCCGCCGACGTTCACCATCGGCTCGATCGCGATGCACAGGCCGTCCTTGATGTCCTTGCCCCGCTCCGCCGTACCGTAGTTGGGGACCTGCGGCTCTTCGTGCATCGCCCGGCCGATCCCGTGACCGACGTAGTTCCGGACCACCGAGAAGCCCTGCGCCTCGACGTACTGCTGCACGGCCGCGCCGATGTCGCCAAGACGGTTGCCGACCCGCGCCGCGGCGATGCCCTTTTGGAGCGCCTGCTCGGTGACGCTGATGAGCTTGCGCGCTTCCGCCGAGACCTGGCCCACCGGGACCGTGATCGCCGCGTCGGCATGCCAGCCGTCGATGATCGCTCCGGCATCGATGCCGATGATGTCGCCCTCTTTCAGCTTCCTGCGGCTCGGGATCCCGTGCACGATCTGGTCGTTCACCGACGTGCAGATCGTGTTCGGGTATCCGTAGTAGCCAAGGAAGGAGCTTTCCGCCCCGGCACGCTTCAGCACATCTGCCGCGATCCGGTCGAGCTCGAGCGTCGTGACGCCCGGCTGCACGGCGGCGCGGGTGGCAGACAGCATCGCAGCGACGACCGCCCCCGCCTCGCGCATCTTCGCGATCTGGTCAGCGGTCTTGAGCGTGACCACTAGCAGGCCCCCTCGATGAGGCGATCGGTGATCTCGTCGATCCCGCCCAGGCCGTTCACCCGCCGGACGAGGTCTTTGGCGTGGTAATGATCCACGACCGGCTGCGTCTGCTCGGCGTACACCTCGAATCGCTTCGTGATCACGTCGGGCGTGTCGTCGGCGCGGCCCTCGGCGCGCGAACGCGCGAGGATCCGCCGGACGAGCTCGTCACGGGGGGCGTCGAGGACCAGGACCCGCCCGATCGATCGCGACCGCTCAGCGAGGAGGGCATCCAGCGCCAGCGCCTGGGCGACGGTGCGGGGGAAGCCGTCGAACATCACGCGCGTATCGGGGGTGAGCTCGGACAGGAACTCGCGGACCATGTCGATCGTGACGTCATCGGGGACGTAGTCGCCCCGGTCCATGTACCGCTGGGCCATCTGCCCGAGCGGGGTCTGGCGCTTCAGGTGGTCACGGAAGAGCTCGCCGGTGGAGAGCTGGACCCAGCCGTTGCGCTCGGTGAGCCGCTTCGCCTGCGTCCCCTTCCCCACCCCGGGAGGTCCCATGAAGATGAGGTCGCCGATACCGGTCGCGCCATCCGACCGGGCCTCGCGCTCGGCCATCACCGGATGAACCCCTCATAGCTGCGCATCAGGAGCTGGGCTTCCAGCTGCTTCATGGTCTCGACGACCACGCCCACGACGATCAGGATGCTCGTACCGCCGAGCCGCAGCGTCTGCACCCCGGTGATGTCGCCAACGAGGGTCGGCATGACCGCGACGATGCCCAGGAACAGCGCACCCGCGATGGTGATGCGAGTGACGACGCGACCGAGGAACTCGGCCGTCGGCCGGCCCGGACGGATACCGGGGATGAAGCCGCCGTACCGCTTGATGTTGTCGGCGACATCGTTCGGTACGAAGGTGAATGCCGTGTAGAAGAACGTGAACGCGACGACCAGGATGAAGTAGGCAGCGTTGTAGAGGATGGTGTTCTGGAACGCGTTCACGATCCCCGTCGCGAGGTTCCGAAGCCATTCCGTGTCGCTGTTGGTGAAGTACTGCGCGACCTGGCTCGGCAAGAGCAGGATCGAGATCGCGAAGATGATCGGGATGACGCCGGCACTGTTCACGCGGAGCGGGATGTGCGTGGCTCCGCCCGAGTACATGCGCGTGCCCCGGACGCGCTTGGCGTACTGCACCGGGACCCGACGCTGGCCCTCCTGGATGAAGATGATCGCGGCGATGACACCTACCGCGATGAGGACGTAGATCGCAAGCGCGAAGTAGTTCGTCTGGACCTCGAGGGTCTGTTTCACCGTCGTGGGCAGCCGGCCGACGATACCGGCAAAGATGATGAAGCTGATCCCGTTGCCGATGCCGCGCTCGCTGATGAGCTCGCCGAGCCACATCAGGATGAGCGTGCCGGCCGTGAGGGTCGCGAGGATCGCGAGCGTCAGGCCGAGGTTGGCGGGACCGAAGTCCTTGATGACGCCCGACCGCTGCATGAACACGCTGACGCCGATGCCCTGCAGGAGCGCGAGCGGCACAGTGAGCATGCGGGTGTAGGAGTTGATCTTGTTCCGCCCGTACTCCCCTTCCTTGGACAGTCGCTCGAGCGGCGGGATCGTCTGGTTGAGGAGGGTCATGATGATCGAGGCGTTGATGTAGGGGTTCACCCCAAGGGCGACCACGCTGAAACGCGACAGCCCGCCACCCGAGAAGAGGTCCAGCAGGCTGAGCAGCTGGTTGTTCTGCAGGAGAGCCGTGAGCTGGGTCTGGTCGACACCCGGCAGCGGCACGTGCGCGAGGAACCGGAAGACGAGCAGCATCGCGAGCGTGAACAGGATCTTGACGCGAAGGTCGGGGGCCCTGAACGCGTCGCGGAATGTCTCGAGGACCTTCACTCGGGCTAGCTGTTCCCCGCGTCGATGAGCACCACGGAGCCACCGGCCGACTCGATCTTCTGGCGCGCCGTCGCGGACGCACGGTGCGCGTGGACCTCGAGCTTCGCGCCAAGGTCACCGTTGCCCAGAAGCTTCACTTTCGCGGTCGACTCGATGAGCCCCTTCGCGGCGAGCGTCTCGGGCGTGACCTTGCCGTCGACGGCGTAGGTCTCGAGCTGCGAGACATTCACTGCGACGAACTCGATGCGCTGGCGGTTCTTGAAGCCGCGGAGCTTGGGCAGGCGCATGTGCAGCGGCATTTGGCCGCCTTCGAACCAGGCCGGGAGGCCCGGACCGCTTCGTGCGAGCTGGCCCTTCGTGCCCTTGCCCGCGGTCTTGCCCTGACCGCCGCCGGTCCCGCGACCGACGCGGCGCAGGTTCTTCCGGGAGCCCTTTTCGGGCACCAGGTCGTGGATCCTCATCGTTCGTTCTTTCCTTCCACGAGCTCGATCAGGTGGTTGATCCGGCGAAGCATCCCGCGGAGCGCTGGCGTGTCCTCGTGGGACACGGTGTGACCGGGCCGCTTGAGGCCGAGCGCCATCAGCGTTCCCTTTGCGGCGCGCTTCTCCCCGATCGAGCTCTTGTGCTGGCGGATCTCGAGGCGGCTCATGAAGCCACCACTTCCGCGTCGGGCGTCCGGCGGACGCGCCGCGGGAGGCCGCGGATCTCGGCGATCGTGTCAGCCGACCGCAGGCCGCGGAGCGCTTCCATCGTGGCCATGACGACGTTCACCGGATTGGTGCTCCCGAGCGACTTGGACAGGATGTCGTGGATGCCCGCCGACTCGACGACGGCGCGAACGGAGCCGCCGGCGATGACGCCGGTGCCCTTCGATGCCGGGCGCAGGAGGACCTTCGCCGCGCCGAAGTCCGCGGTGATCGGGTGCGGGATCGTGCGGTCGATGAGCGGCACGAGCATGAGGTGCTTCTTCGCATCCTCAACGCCCTTCTTGATCGCGTCGGGGACCTCGTCGGCCTTGCCGAGGCCGGCACCCACATGCCCGCGGCCGTCGCCGACGACGACGATCGCCGAGAAGCTGAAGCGCCGGCCGCCCTTGACGACCTTGGACACCCGGTTGATCTGTACCACCCGCTCCGTGAGCTCGAGGCGGTTCGCATCGATCCTCGCCATTCCTTAGAACCTCAATCCGTTGCTGCGTGCCGCGTCGGCGAGTGCCTTCACGCGACCGTGGTAGCGATACCCGCCCCGATCGAAGATCACCTCTTCGATGCCGGCGGCCTTCGCCTTCTCGGCGATCTTCGCGCCGACGGACGCGGCGGCGTCCGACCGCTTGGCCTTGCCGTCCTTCGCATCGAGCGAGGATGCGGCGGCCAGCGTCCGGCCGGTGCGGTCGTCGATCACCTGCGCGTAGATCTGCGAGAGCGAGCGGTAGACGGCGAGACGCGGCCGGTCGGCAGTGCCCGCGATGCGCGCACGCACGCGGCGGTGCCTCCGCTGCCTGGCCTCGTTCCGTTGGGTGACTGCCATTGCCGCTCCTCCCTAGGCCTTCGCGCCGACCTTGCCGGCCTTACCGGCCTTGCGGCGGATGTACTCGCCCGCGTACTTCACACCCTTCGCCTTGTAGGGGTCAGGGACGCGGAGCTGGCGGATCTTCGCGGCGACCTCGCCGACCACCTCTTTGTCCGCACCCGCGACGCGCACCTTCTGGGGCGTCTCGAGCGCGAACGTGACGCCGGCAGGCGGATCGATCTCGATCGGATGCGAGAAGCCGAGCGCGAGCTGCAGCTTCTTGCCCGCGAGCGTGGCGCGGTAACCGGTGCCGCTGATCTCCAGATCCTTCGCGTAGCCGGTGCTGACGCCCGTCACCATGTTGGCGAGGAGCGACCGCGACAGGCCGTGCAGGGCCTTCGCCTGCTGGCTCTCGTTCGCGCGCTTCACCGTCAGGGTGCCGTCGGTGCGCTCGATGGACACGAGCGGGTGGAAGCTCCGCTTGAGCTCACCCTTCGGGCCCTTCACAGCGACGTCATTGCCATTGAGCTTCACGTCGACCCCCTGCGGGACCGGGATGACGAGCTTGCCGATACGACTCATGCCGACCTCACCACACGTACGCCAGGACCTCGCCACCGAGGGCCTTCTTCTCCGCCTCGCGGCCGGTCATGAGACCGGACGAGGTGGATACGATCGCGACACCCAGGCCACCGAGGACCCGCGGCATCTCGGTCTTACGCGCGTAGACCCGAAGGCCCGGCCGGCTGATGCGCCTGATGCCGGAGACCGCGGGAGTCTTGCCGCCGATGTACTTGAGCTTCACGACGAGCTGGGTGCCGGCCGGGAGCACTTCGCTCTCCTTCGTCGCCTTCCGCTCGCTCGCGGCCTCGGTGACGTAGCCGCCGATGAACCCCTCGGCCTTGAGGATGCGCGCGATCTCGATCTTGATGCGGCTCGATGGGATCATCACGCTCTCGTGGCGCGCGCCGACAGCGTTACGGATCCGCGTGAGCATGTCGCCCACCGGGTCGTTCACCGTGACGCCGCGGGGACTGCGGGCCTTGGGCACGATCACCCGGCGCGGACGCGGGGCCTCTCCGCCGGCCTCGCTCCGCTCAAAGCGCGGAGCGTCCGCCGGACGCTGCGGTGGCTGGACCGGATTGACCGGATTCGTGGGGGTCACTTCTGTCGTCATGAGATCACCAGCTCGACTTCGTCACGCCGGGCAGCTCGCCGACGAGCGCGCGCTCGCGGAAGCAGATCCGGCAGAGTCCGAATTTGCGCATGTATCCCCGGGCCCGGCCACACACCAGGCAGCGGTGATAGCCCTGCGTCTTGAACTTCGGCTCCTTCTGTGACTTGAGGATGAGGCTGAGCTTCGCCAATTAGCTACCCCCTTGAGCGGTGCGGAACGGCATGCCGAGCGATTTCAGGAGCGCGCGGCCTTCTTCGTCCGTCTTCGCGGTGGTCACGATCGTGATCTCGAGCCCGCGCAGCCGGTCGATCTTGTCGTACTCGATCTCCGGGAACACGAGCTGCTCCTTCAGGCCGAGCGAGTAATTGCCGCGGCCGTCGAAGCTGCGTTCCGGGATGCCCTGGAAGTCGCGGATCCGCGGGAGGGCGACGGTGACGAGCTTCTCGAAGAAGTGCCACATTCGCGGCCCGCGAAGGGTCACCTTGAGGCCGATCGGCATGCCGACCCGCAGCCGGAAGTTAGAGATCGCCTTGCGCGATTTCGTCACGACGGGCCGCTGACCGGTGATCATGGCGAGGTCGTTCGAGGCGGCATCCATCGTCTTCGCGTTCCCGATGGACTCGCCCATCCCGATGTTGAGGACGATCTTGTCCAGCCGCGGGACCTGCATGACGTTGGCGTAGCTGAACTGCTTGCGCAGCTCGTCCTTCACGGCCTTCTCGTACCGCTCGCGCAGCACGCTGGCCACCTTCGGCATGGCGCCGTCCGACGTCGCCTGCGGCGCGGCGGTCGTGGACTTCCGTTTCGAGGGTGACGTCTTCTGGGGTGCTTTGACTTCGGTCGTCATTCCTTCCCCTCGCTCGCCAGAGCCTGGCCGCAGACCTTGCAGAAGCGCTCCTTGGTGTCGCCGTCGATGCGATAGCCGACCCGCGCCGGCTTGTTGCAGTGCGGGCAGAGGAGCATGACCTTCCCGACGGAGAGCGGAACGAGCTGATCGATGATCCCGCCCTTCACGTTCTTGTTCGGGTTCGCCTTGGTGTGGCGCTTCGCCATATTCACGCCCGTCACGACCACAGCGGCGGTGCGCGGGTGCACTTCCTGCACCTTGCCACGCTTGCCGCGGTCTTTGCCTGCGAGCACGACGACCTCGTCGCCGCGCCTGATCTTGGTCGGCATCTAGAGGACCTCCGGTGCGAGAGAAACGATCTTCATGAAGTTCCGCTCGCGGAGCTCGCGGGCGACCGGTCCGAAGATGCGGGTGCCGCGCGGCTGGTTCTGCGGGGTGAGGAGCACGGCGGCGTTGTCGTCGAAGCGGATGAGCGAGCCATCGGCGCGCCGCATCTCCTTCGTCTGACGGACGACCACGGCCCGCACGACGTCACCCTTCTTCACCTGGGCGTTCGGGATGGCCTGCTTCACCGCGGCGATGAACACATCGCCGATCGAAGCGCTGGTGCCGGTCGAGCTCCCAAGGACGCGGATCACCGAGAGCTCGCGCGCTCCGGTGTTGTCCGCGCAGCGGACGCGGGTGTACGGCCGGATCATTCGGCGGTCTCGGGAGCGGCGACCGCGGCCGGTGCCGGTTCGCGCTGCGGCGTGAGGATGTCCGTGACTCCCTCGGCCTGCTCAAGGTACTTCTCGACGTCGGCGACACGCGGCGCTGCTGCACCGGCCTCACCTGCCCGCGACAGGACCTCGATGACCTGCCAGTGCTTCGTGGCGCTGAACGGCCGGCTCTCCTGGATGCGCACGAGATCGCCTGCCCGGACATCACCGGCCGCATCGTGGGCCGCGTACTTCTTCCGGAGGCGGATCACCTTCTTGTACAGCGGGTGCTCGCGCATCCGCTCGATGACCACCGTCACGGTATGGGGCTGCTTCGCCGAGGTGACGAGCCCGACGCGGGTACGCCGGTGCGACCGGCGCCACGAATGGGCCGGGGCGTCCGCGGCGGAACCGCTGGCGCTCGCCGCGGCGCGGCGGAGCGGACGGGCACGCTTGATGGGCGTCGTCGCGGCCGGGCGGCTCACTGCCGCCGGCTTGGCAGCGACGGACTTCGCAGCCGTCGTCTTCTTGGCGGCGGCAGCCTTGGGCGTGCTGGTCTTCGCGGCTGCCTTCGCCGCGACCGGCTTCTTCTCGGCTGTTTTCACAGCCGCCTTCGCCGCAGGCTTCTTTTCGGCCGCCTTCTTCGCGGTGACCTTGCCCTTGTTGGCCGCGGGCGCTTTCTCAGCCATTCGATGCCTCAGTCTTTCGTTCGTCCATCACGGTCAAAACGCGTGCGATGCGCTTCCTCGTGGCCGGTAGGCCCCGATAGTTCTTCAGCTGGCGAGTGGCCAGCTGGAACCGGAGGTTGAAGAGCTCCTCCTTCGCGTTCTTGAGCTCATCGGTGAGCTCGGTGTCAGACAGCCGCCGCATGTCCTTCAGTTGCACTGCTTCCAACCTCCGCGGTCTCACGGGTCAGGAACTTCGTCCTGATCGGGAGCTTGTACGACGCGAGCCGCATCGCCTCTTTCGCGAGTCCAGGATCGACACCGGCCAGCTCGAACAGGATCCGGCCGGGCTTGACGACCGCCACCCAATGGTCGGGCGCGCCCTTTCCGGAGCCCATCCGCACTTCGGCGGGCTTCTTCGTGACCGGCTTGTCCGGGAAGATCCGGATCCAGACCTTTCCCCCACGCTTCAGGTGGTGGACGATCGCGCGACGAGCGGCCTCGATCTGGCGGGCGGTCATCCAGCAGGGCTCCTGCGCCTGGAGGGCGTAGTCGCCGAACGCGATGAACGCGCCGCCCGAGGCGGTGCCCTTCATCCGGCCGCGCTGGAACTTCCGGTGCTTGAGCCGCTTGGGCTGCAGCATCAGGCCGCTCCCGCCGGTCCGGCCGATGCCGGGACGGTGGTCAGCGGCGCCGTCGGCGCCGGGGCGCTCGGACCGGTAGGCGCGCCCATCGCAGCGGGCCGTGCGGCCGCCGCCGGCGCGTTCTGCGAGACCTGACGCGGAGCCGGCTCGATGTCGCCGCGATAGACCCAGGCCTTCACGCCGATCGTGCCGTATGTCGTCTTGGCGATCGCGCGGCCGAACTCGATATCTGCCCGAAGTGTGTGCAGCGGGACGCGACCCTCGCGCTCCCACTCGCGACGGGACATCTCCGCGCCGCCGAGGCGACCGGCGACCGCGATGCGGACGCCCTTCGCGCCGGCCTTCATCGACCGTGACACCGTCTGCTTCAGCACCTTGCGGAACGAGACGCGCCGCTCGAGCTGCTGGGCAACGTTCTCGGCGATGAGGTTCGCGTCGAGCTCCGGGTAGCGGATCTCGAAGATGTTGACCTTCACGGCCTTGCCCGTGGCCTTGCCGAGGGCCTGACGGAGCTCCTCGACCTTCGCGCCGCCCTTGCCGAT
>JANLWM010000225.1:0-3904 GCA_031364525.1 Chloroflexota bacterium
ACCGAATGAGCGTTTCTCGTAGCACCTACCGTCACCGTCTCAGCTCCGAAGACGTCCGCAAAGGCCGGATCCTCATCACGAAGGACGCGTGGAGGCTGTTCCCCGAGCCAGGTGCACCTGTGCACCTCCGGATCGGCGCACGCCGTTTCGACGCCGAGATCCAGGCCGAGAAGTGCATGTGCGTCCCGCCTGAGCACGAGCACCTGCACCTGTTCTGCCGCGACCTCAAGGGCCAGAGCGGATTCAAGAATGGCGCCCTCGTGGTGATCGCCAAGGATTCGGACGGCGGCTACCGCTTCGTCGAGGAGCGCGGGTAACATCGCCGCCATGGGAAACGGGGCTGGCCCGTCATTCGTCCTCATCCACGTCTTTGGCACCGTCCGCGACGAGCTAGACCGCGCCGACCGCGGGAAGCGCAGCTACTCGGGCTGGCTCCGCGAATTCGTATCGGACACGCCCCAGCGCTTGACGGAGATCGCGCGGCTCGTCGACCTGCTCACCGAGAACGGCTGGAGCCTCGCGGGATCGCCGTATGACTGCGACGTGATGCTCGAGCGCTCCGTCGACAAGGCGACCGCCGAGCAGGAGCTCCGCCGGGCCGAGGTGTGGGATCGGCTGCTCCAGGTCTGTTCCGCGGACGACGAGGGGCACGCGATCTGGAACAGCCACCCCGAAGGCAAGCCATCGCGCCCGCGCCGCCGCCGCCGCGTGCGCCGCCCGCCGACGAGTAGAGAGCAGGGAAGTTGAGCGAGGCACGGCTTTGCCGGGCCGAGCGAATCCACCAGCCATGAGCACTTTGCGAGCCGCAGCTCGCAAACAGGAACGGAAGTTGAGCGAGGCACGGCTTTGCCGGGCCGAGCGAATCCACCAGCCGTGAGCACTTTGCGAGCCGCAGCTCGCAAACAGAAATAGGTGCCGCACCCCCTCGGAGACGAGCTCACTGAGCTCCACGTCCACCTCGGTGGCGCTGTCGATCCCGCGGCGATGTGGGGCATCGCGCACTCGCAGGGGATCCGCCTCCCGACCAAGGACTACTGGGAGTTCGTCGACCTCATCACGGTGCACCCGAAGCGACGGAAGTCATTCGAGGACTTCCTCGAGCTCTACCACTGGACCGAGCTCATCCAGTCGAGTCCGATCGCCGTGGAGCAGGCGGTCTACGAGGTCATCGGCGGCGCCTATCGGAAGGCGAACATCACGACCTTGGAGCTGCGCTACAACCCGCTGAAGCGCAACCGGGGTGGCGAGCGTGACGTCGATCACATCATCATGGCGTCGATCCGTGGTCTCGACCGCGCGGCGCTCGAGTATCCGGTGAAAGTCGGGCTCATCTTTTGTCTTGACCGCACCTTCGGGCGCGAGCTCAACGAGATCGTCGTCGACAAGGCGATCCAGTACCGCAAGCGCGGCGTCGTCGGGATCGACATCGCCGGACCTCATGATGACGAGTTCCGCTACAGCGACTACGCGGCCCTGTACAAGGAGGCCCGTAAGGCCGGCCTCGGGCTCACCGTCCACGCCGGCGAGGATGAGGATTGGCATTCGGTGGACGAGGTCGTGCGCCACCTTGAGCCAGATCGCATCGGGCACGGGATCCACGCGGCGCAGGACGCCGGCCTGTGCAAGCGTCTCGCGGAGCGGGGCATCCACCTCGAGATCTGTCCGTCGTCGAACCTCGACACGAAGGTGGTTCGCGATCTCGACGAGCTGCAGGAGCTCATCGCGGTGTTCCGCAAGCACAAGGTGCACTTCAGCTTCAACACGGACGGGCCGGAGATGCTGCAAACGACCCTTCGGGACGAGCTGAAGCTCGCGGTCCGCGCGAACCTCGTGTCGCGGGACGAGCTCGAGCAGTGCGGACAGTGGGCGCTCGAGGCCTCATTCCTGCAAGCGGGTACGGGGTGATCGATCGCGAGCGGCGGGCGTGGCTCCGGTTCGGCATCGTGGTGTTGGCCGCGGCCCTCGGCGAGACCCTCGGTATCGTGCTCCAGCTCACGTCAAGTGACCTGCTCGTACCGCTGCTCTTCGGTGCGGCCGCGTTCTACCTGACGATGGGACTGAACACCCCGCGCTACCGGAACGATGGGAACGTTCGCTATTGGCGGGGCAAGCGCATCGACGACAACTAGGGCCGCCGGTCCTACTTCCCGCCCCCCTCGCCCATCTTCTGTACCGCGGTAGGCGCGGCCCCACCTGGCTTCACCCCGGGCTCGGCGCCGAACGACGCGGCGCGTAGCAGGTCCATCTCCGCGGGATTGTCGTGTCGCATCACGAAGGGTGCGAGGGCCCAGACGATCGCGCGCAACGGCTCGGGGTCGAGGTTCGGCCTCCCGAATCGCTCCGTCGTGAAGGCGAGGAACGCGTTCGGCCCGACGAGCAGCTTCACGTCCCGGCGTTCGGTCGCGCCGGGTGGCGCGCAGGCGACATGAGCCAGCGTGAAGTCGTGCTCCCCGCCGCTGTCCGATACCCACGCGACCACCGCGTCGCGCGGCTCGACCGCCTTCGCGCAGGCATCGCAGACCAGGTCGTACTCGCTCACGTCGGTTCGACGATAATCGGACTCTGATGAGCGAGCGTTACGGCAGCTGGGGCAAGGTGCTGCGCGTCGACCTGACGAAGGGGACCACGGCCGTCGAGGAGATGGACGAGGCGGCCTTCAAGCGGCATCCGGGTGGCCGCGCCCTCATCGCCCACTACCTGCTCACGGAGCTCCCGAAGGGTGCCGATCCGCTCGGCCCCGAGAACGTCCTGGTGTTCGCGATGGGCGTCCTCACCGGGACCCCGCTCTCAGGCGCATCCCGCCACGCAGTGGGAGCGAAGTCGCCCCTCACCGGGGGCTTCGGCGAGGCCGAGGTCGGCGGTTTCTGGGGCGCCGAGCTGAAGCGCGCCGGCTGGGACGCGATCGTGGTCAGCGGTGCGGCCGCGAAGCCGGTGTACCTGTACATCAAGGACGATCAGGTGGAGATCCGCGACGCCGCTCACCTTTGGGGTCTCGAGATCATGGACACCGAGGAGAAGCTCAAAGCGGAGGTCGGCGAGCGGCTCGCGCGCGTCTGCGAGATCGGACCGGCGGGCGAGAATCTCGTGCGCTTCGCCGGCATCGTGAACGACTACAAGGACATCGCCGGCCGCGCCGGCCTCGGCGCGGTGATGGGCAGCAAGAAGCTCAAGGCGATCGTCGTGAAGGGTTCGCGCAGCGTGCCGCTCCATGACGCCGCAAAGGTCAAGGAGATCGGCCGCTGGGTCGCGGACACCCTGCAGGAGAATCACTGGGCATTCCACAACTTCGGGACGGGCATGGGCCTCGACGGCTACACGCGCGTCGGTGGAATGGCCGTCCGCAATTACAACGGCGGTCCGTTCGAGGGCGCAGCCGACATCAGCGCCGAGGCTCTCGTGGAGAAGGGCTACCGGGTGAAGATGGAGGCCTGCTGGGCCTGCTCGGTCCGCTGCAAGAAGGTCGTCAAGATGGAGACGCCCTATCAGATCGATCCGAAGTACGGCGGCATCGAATATGAGTCGACCGCCGCTCTCGGGGCATCGTGCGGGGTCGACGATCTCGCGCTCATCTCGAAGACGAACGAGCGCTGTAACGCTCTTGGGCTCGACACCATCTCGCTCGGCGCGACCGTCGCATGGGTGATGGACCTGCGTGACCGCGGCATCCTCCCTGATGCGGAGCTCGACGGGCAGCCGGTGCAGTTCGGGAACGGCAAGGCAGTGCTCGTGTCGCCCGACGCGGTCGCGTTCCGGCGTGGCCTCGGCGACGTGCTGGCTGAGGGTTCCGTGCGGGCCGCCGAGACGCTCGGCGGGAAGGCGCACCTCACGGCCGTGCGCGGACAAGAGCTCGCGATGCACGATCCCCGGCAGCGCACCGAGTACGGCAAGCAAGTCCGGGTGAGCT
>JANLWM010000226.1:0-6014 GCA_031364525.1 Chloroflexota bacterium
CGCGCTCCTACCGGTTCCGGCCGCTCGCTTCGGAGGGCACCGCGGCCCGCTGTCCGGCCCGTGCCTCCGCTCGCTTCGCTCGCTCCGGCGGGCCCGGCCCAGGCCAGACAGGACAGAATGTCCTGTCTGGTCTTGGGCGGGCCCGTAGCTCAGTGGTCCAGAGCGGCGGACTCATAATCTGCTGGTCCCAGGTTCGAATCCTGGCGGGCCCACAGCCACCCGCGCGCGCGAGGAGAGGGAGCGCACCCATGCCCACAGTCGTCGGGGACCCCACCTGAGCGCGACGATCGCCGATGCCGAGCGGGCGCGGATCACGATCGCGGCGCACATCCAGCGGACACCGCTCGTCACGAGCCACACGCTTGGGGAGCGGATCGGCGCCGAGGCGTATCTCAAGCTCGAGAACCTGCAGCGCACCGGCTCGTTCAAGGTGCGTGGCGCCACGAACGCGATCCTCCGGTTGAGCCCGGCTGCGCGCGCGGCGGGTGTCGTCACGATGAGCGCCGGGAATGCTGCGCAGGCCATCGCCTATGCCGGGCGGTCGAACGGGGTAAAGGTGACGGTCGTCATGCCCGAGACTGCCCCGAAGACGAAGATCGCCGCCACCCGAGGCTACGGCGCCGAGATCCGGTTCGCGGCTGCGATGACGGACCTCCTACCGATGGTCCAGGAGCTCCAGGGCCAGGGCCTCCACTTCCTGCATCCGTTCGACGACGATGACGTCATCGCAGGCCACGCGAGCCTCGGGCTCGAGATCCTTGAGGACGTCCCCGACGTGGATCTCGTCGTCGTCCCGGTGGGCGGCGGGGGCCTCATCTCCGGCGTGGCGCTCGCGATCAAAGCCAAGCGGCCCAGGGCGCGGGTCATTGGCGTCGAACCGGAGGGTGCCCAGGCCGTCCGACTCGCCCTGGATGCGGGCCACGTCGTCCGGCTCGAGCGGCTATCGACCGTCGCCGACGGCCTCGCTGCGCCATTCGCCGGCGAACGGACCCTCGAGATCATCAGGCGCGATGTCGACGACGTTGTCCTGATCGACGACGAGACCATTCTCGAGGGCCTGCGGTTCCTGGTGACGCGGGTACGCGTGGTGGCTGAGCCGGCGGGTGCCGCCGCGGTCGCGGCGCTGCTGAGCGGCGCGGTCACGGCGCGGCCGGGCGAGCGGGTCGTGGCCGTCGTCTCGGGGGGCAACATCGACGCCGACCGTCTGGCCAGTTACCTCGCATGACCAAAGCGACGCTGTACGCCGACGGCGGAGCGCGCGGCAACCCGGGACCGGCGGGCTCCGGTGCGGTGCTCTTGGATGAGCGCGGGATCGTCATCGCGGAATTGCGCCGGTCGCTCGGCCATGCGACCAACAACGTCGCCGAGTACACCGGCCTGATCATCGGCCTCGAGGAGGCGTTGCGTCGCGGCGTCGACGACCTCGATGTGCGGCTCGACTCGTTGCTGGTCGTGCAGCAGATGAATGGCGTATGGAAGATCAAGCACCCCGGCTTGCGACCGCTCGCCCTTCGGGCCGGCGAGCTGCTCGCTCGTTTTCCACGGCGGACCATCGTGCATGTGCCGCGCGAGCTCAACACGCTCGCCGACGCGCAGGTGAACCGCGCGATCGACGAAGCCCTGAGCGCGTGAGCCAGGAGCGTCCCACCGATCCGCTGACCAGCTTCATCGGCCGAAGCCTGCGGGCGGAGGTCACCGAGGTGACCGAGGAGATCGTCCAGGACACCACCGAGGCGGAGATCGACCGGGTCCGTTTCACCCAGGACGGCGAGCGCCGCTCGCTCATCATCAAGCGCGTCCCGCCTCACGCCTCGCTCGAGGTGAAGCTCCTGCCGCACCTCGCCCGGAAGTGCGACCGCGTGCCGGCGGTCTTCGCGCGGGGGATCCCGCCGGTCACGGTGGCCGCGTGGCCGTGGCTGCTGATCGAGGACCTGCTCGATCAGCCGGCCGAGCCCGACCTGGACGGCATCATCCTGGCGAAGGTCGCGATCGAGCTGGCCGTGTCGGCCGACGGTCCCGCGCTCGGCGCGCTCGGCGTTCCGCGGGTCCCGCTGCGCGGGGCGCTCGCGGAGTGGCCCGTGGTCCTCGTCCACGGCGCGCTGCGGCGCTCCTACGCCGTCCGGGCCGAGCGGGGGATCGTGCTCACCGAATGGCGGCACGCCTCGCTCGGGGCGGGCCTGCTCGATGTCGTCCGGCTCGCCCGGGACGCCGGCGTCGAGACCCGGCCGCTCGCTGCCCGTTACGCGGCCGCGGTCGGTCGGATCCTCGATGACGCGTCCCTGGCAGCGGCCGAGGAGCTGGTGTGACCGATACACTGACGCCGCCGAGCAGGCCAAGGTGGTCGCGGCGGCGTGAGCCGTCGAGGAAAGTCCGGGCTCCGAAGGGCAGGATGGCGGGTAACACCCGTCCGCCGTGAGGCGAGGACCAGCGCCACAGTGACGAACCGCGGCAACGCGGGTGAAACGGGCAAGCTTCCATCCGGAGCAAGGTCGAGCAGGGGACCATGGCGTGGCCCGCGCCGTCCCCGGGTAGACCGCTAGAGGCGGGGGGTGACCCTCGTCCCAGAGATATGACCATCCACGACAGGACCCGGCTTAGTGGCCTGCTCGGCCACTACCCGCTGAATGGGGCTCGCCCGGGGCCGGCGAAGCCGGGCCCGGGCGCACGGCTGGGAGCCCCTGGGTCTGACCGCCGTGAACCGCCTTGTCCTACCGGTGCTATCCCTAATACAGTCCGCCAATCCCGACCAGGGTGGTGTATGGCAACGGGCGCTGGCGGGGACGGATAAACAGGAGGGGCACATGCGCTGGCGTTCCGCACTGGCAGTCAGTTTTAGCGCGGCCATCCTCGCGGCGGCCTGCTCCGGGGGCACCACGTCCCCGAGCCCGACGCCCGCGAGCTCAGGGTCGGCGAAAGCATCGACTGCCGCAACGACACGAGGTCAGGGTGGCGATCTCAAGATCCTGTACTGGCAGCCACCGACGATCCTGAACCAGCACCAGGCGACCGGCACCAAGGACGCCGACGCCGCGAGGCTCGTCCTTGAGCCGCTGGCCGGGATCGGCCCAGACGGCGCACCGGTGAACAGCGGTCTTCTGGCCGAGGTTCCGACCATCGCCAACGGCGGGGTCGCCAAGGATCTCACCAGCGTTACCTGGAAGCTCGCGCCGGGCGTCAAGTGGTCGGACGGCACCGCCTTCACCGCCGACGACGTCGTCTTCACGTACACCTACCAGAAGGACCCCAAGAGCGCGGTGACCACCGGCGGCGATGTCGATGGCATCAAGTCGGTCGTCGCGAAGGACCCGCAGACCGTCACCGTGACCTTTGACGCGCCGAACGCGAACTACTACCAGTGGCCGGTCGGCACGTCCCCGATCCTTCAGAAGGCCCAGTTCGGCGCGTTCGTTGGCGAGAAGGCCAAGGACGCTCCGGGCAACCTCAAGCCCATCGGCACGGGCCCGTACATCGTCAAGGACTTCAAGCCTGGCGACACGGTCCTCTACGACATGAACCCGAACTATCGCAACGCGGCCAAGCCATTCTTCAAGACGGTCACCTTCAAGGGTGGCGGCGACGCCCCGACGGCGGCGCGCGCGCTCTTCCAGACCAGCGACTGGGACTACGGCTGGAACCTTCAGATCGACGCGGCGCTGCTCAAGTCGCTCTCGGCGGCCAGCACGACCGCTGACCTCGCGACCGTCTACGGCAACAGCGTCGAGCGGATCCTGATCAACTTCTCGAACCCAGATCCGGCGCTCGGTGCCAAGCGCGGCGAGCCGGACACGAAGCACCCGTTCCTGACCGACCTCGCCGTTCGTCGGGCCCTCGCGATGGCCACGGACCGCAACACGATCGCGACGCAGTTCTACGGGGACGGGCTCTCCGGTAAGGCGACGTGCGACATGATCAACGCGCCGCCGGCTTTCGTTTCCACGAACACTGCAGCCCTCGATGTCTGCAAGTTCGACCTCACCGCGGCGGCAGCCGAGCTCGAGAAGGCCGGCTACGTCAAGGGTGCTGACGGCTTCCGGGCCAAGGGCGCCGTGAAGCTCTCAGTCACGTACGCCACCACGGTGAACGCGGTCCGCCAGAACGTTCAGGCGGTCATGAAGAAGAACTGGGAGTCCATCGGCGTGAAGGTCGAGCTGAAGAGCGTGCCCGCGGGCACCTTCTTCACCAACACGGCACCCGATGGCGCCAACCACTTCTGGTACGACATCGAGATGTACACCAACAGCGGCGTGCCGGACCCGCTCCTGACCCTTCGTCCCACGTGGGGCACGAAGGACATCGCCTCGTCAGCCAACAACTGGAACGGGAACAACTACGCGCGGTACTCGAACGCCGACTTCGACAAGCTGATGACCGATCTCGCAGCCGAGACCGACGGGGCGAAACGCGCCGCCATCGTCAAGACAGCGAATGAGTTCATCACCAAGAACGTCGTGGTCATCCCGCTCGTGAACCGGACCTTCGCAACATCCGCGAAGTCGAAGACCCTGAAGGGCGTCAATCAGACGCCGTGGGACTCTGAGATGTGGAACGTCGCGGACTGGTCCAAGTAGCGCACGGCTAGAGCGAGGACGGCTCGTGCGGTGGAGCGCGTCCCCCGCACGAGCCAACTCGACAGGCGGATGAGAGGCGTGTAGGTGGGCCGGTACATCCTGAGGCGGCTACTGATCGCGATCCCGACGCTGATCGTGATCAGCTTCGTGGTCTATGCCATCCTCGCCGTTTCACCGATCGACCCGCTCGCGTCGTTCGGCAACGACCCCCGCGTCCCGCCGGAGGTCCGAGAGAACATCCGCATCTCGCTCGGTCTCGATCAGCCGTGGCCGATCCGGTACGTGAAGTGGGCCACCGCTCTGGCCCACGGCGACTTCGGCTATTCGTTCATGAGTCACTCGCCTGTGCTGGACCTCATCAAGCAGCGACTCCCGAACACCCTTGCGGTCGTGGGCGTCGCGTACCTGCTCGGCTTCGCGCTCGCGCTGCCCATCGGCATGCTTTCCGCGGTGAAGCGGTATTCGATCTGGGACAACCTCGCGACCACACTGTCGTTCGCCGGCTTCGCGCTCCCGACCTTCTTCACCGGCCTGCTCTTGATCATCCTCTTCAGCATCAACCTGCACTGGCTGCCGTTCATCTATGACTCGAACCTGAAGGTCACCGACCTCGCGAGCCTCGGCGCCCAGATCAAGCAATCCCTCATGCCGATCATCGTGCTCGGGTTCTTCAACACCGCCTTCCTCACCCGATACATCAGGTCTGAGATGCTGGAGCACCTTCCGCTCGACTACGTTCGGACGGCGCGCTCCAAGGGGCTGGCCGAACGGGTCGTGATCATGGGTCACGTCCTGCGGAACAGCCTCATCCCGGTGGTCACGCTCGTCGCCCTGGGCGTCCCCGGGGTGTTCGGCGGCGCGATCGTGACCGAACAGATCTTCCGGATCCCCGGCATCGGCGAGCAATTGGTCCGCTCGATCAGCGACGGCGACATCCCAGTGGTCGCTGCCATCGTGTTCATCTTCGCGGTGCTCGTGGTCCTGTTCAATCTGATCGCCGACGTCATGTACGCGGTCCTGGACCCCCGGATCAAGTACACGTAGTGGCGACGACCCAAGTACCCATCACCCGCATCGGCACGACGGCCGAGCTTGTCCGGCCGTCGCGGACGCTCTGGGGGGACGCCTGGTTCAACTTCCGCCGACACCGCCTCGCGATGGCCGGCCTCATCGCGCTCTCGATCATCACCCTCGCGACGCTCATCGGGCCGTTCCTCTGGCCGCTGCCGATCAACGACATCGACTTCGCCCACGGCCTCGAGACCCCGTCCCTGACGCATCCCTTCGGCACCGACAATCTCGGCCAGGACCTCCTCGCCCGAGCGATGTTCGGTGGGCGGGTTTCGATCGCCGTCGGTCTGACGTCGGTCCTGCTCTCGACCGAGCGCGTGTGGGGCGACATCTTCGCCAAGAACGGCCGTCGATATACGCCCACGACCCTGGTCG
>JANLWM010000247.1:0-8112 GCA_031364525.1 Chloroflexota bacterium
GGATGAAGCCATGGTCCGGCGGGAAGCCGATGAATCCCGCCAGGACGCTCCCCGCGGCAAGTACGAGCAGTGGCACGGTCATGATCCGGGGCGACTCGTGCGCGTGGTCCAAGAGATGCTGGTCGCGCGGCTGACCGTGGAAGGTGAGCCAGATGGCCCGGGTGACGTAGAACGCGGTGAGGCCACCGGTCAGCACGCCAACGCCCCACAGCAGCGGGTACCCGTTCTTGAACGCCGAGCCGAGGATCTCGTCCTTGGACCAGAAGCCCGCGAGCGGGGGGAGCGCGGAGAGCGCGCCACCGGCGATGACCATCGTCCAGTACGTGATCGGCATCTTCGCGCGAAGTCCGCCCATCCGCCGCATGTCCTGCACGTCGCCGATGCCGTGGATCACCGATCCGGAGCCGAGGAACAGCAGGGCCTTGAAGAACGCGTGCGTGATGAGGTGGAACATCGCCGCGATCGGCGCACCCACGCCCAGGGCGAGGAACATGTAGCCGAGCTGGCTCACCGTCGAGTAGGCCATCACCCGCTTGATGTCGAACTGCACGAGGGCGATCGTCGCCGCGAAGATCGCGGTGAGCGCACCCACGCCGCCGACGCCCGCGAGCACCGGTCCGGCGGCCTCGAAGAGCGGCGTCGAGCGGGCCACCAGATACACGCCGGCGGTCACCATCGTCGCCGCGTGGATGAGCGCCGAGACCGGGGTCGGGCCCTCCATGGCGTCCGGCAGCCATGAGTAGAGCGGGAGCTGCGCGGACTTGCCCGTCGCGCCGAGGAAGAACGCCAGGCCGATGAGCGCCAGCACACCCTGGGCGGGCGGATCCTTGGCGACACGATCGAAGATCTCGATGAAGTTCATGGTGCCGAAGACGAGGAACGCCGTGATCATCCCGATCATGAAGCCCCAGTCCCCGATGCGGTTCATGATGAAGGCCTTCTTCGCTGCCCCCGCGGGCTCCGGTCGCTCGAACCAGAAGCCGATGAGCAGGTAGCTGCACAGGCCGACGCCCTCCCATCCGACGAACATGACGAGGTAGTTGTCGCCGAGGACGAGGATGAGCATCGCGAAGACGAACAGCGGCAGCCAGGAGAAGAACCGCCAGAAGCCGTGGTCGTGCGCCATGTAGCCGATCGAGTACACGTGCACGAGGAACGACACGATGGTGACCACGAGCAGCATCGCCGACGACAGCGGATCGACCAGCGCCGCGACGTCCACGTGGAAGTCTCCGACGCTGATGAATTCGTAGAGCCGGACGATCGTGCGCTCGTGGCCGCCGTGCACCTCGAGGAACACCCCGATCGCCATCACCGCCGACGCGCCGATCGCGGTCGCCGCCAGCGGCCCGGTCCACTGCTTGAGCCAGCGCCGGCCGAGCGAGACGTTCACCAGGAACGCGACGAGCGGGAATGCCGGGATGAGCCAGACGTTCTGGATCATCAGCTATCCCCTCATCTCGTGGATGTCATCCACGTTGACGGTGGGCCGGTTCCGGTAGGCGGCGAGGATGATCGCGAGACCCACAGCCACCTCCGCCGCCGCGATCACGAACACGAAGACGACGAACACGCTCCCGCGCTGATCGAGACCGCTCCCGGCCCCGAGCTGGCCGGCGCGGCGGGCGAACGCGACGAGGGCGAGGTTGCTGGCGTTCAGCATGAGCTCGACACACATCAGGATGACCACCGCGTTGCGACGCACGAGCACGCCGGCCGCGCCGAGGAAGAACAGCACGGCCGAGACCGCGATGTAGGCGCCGAGCGGGACGGTCACTGCTCATCCCGCTTGACCAGGACGATCGCGCCGACGAGCGCCGCGAGCAGGAGCACCGAGGCGACCTCGAACGGGAACGCGTAGTCGGTGAACAGACTCGTCGCGAGCGGGATCAGATCGCTGCCGCGGGCCGATGGCGTGGCCGGATCCTTGAACGAGAACGCCAGTATCACGACCGGCAGGGCCACGATCACCGCAAGACCGGTGGCGAGCGGGGCCTGCTTCTGGAAGAACAGGCCGTAGGCGCGCTCCTCCTGCTTGGTGAACATGACGCCGAACAGGATCAGGATCGTGATGGCACCGACGTAGATGAGCACCTGGAACAGGGCGATGGTCTCGGCACCGAGCAGCAGGAACATTCCGGCCATGCAGGCGAACGTGAAGGCCATGAGCAGTGCCTGCGCGGTGATCCGCCGCAGGAGCACGACCGCTGCGCCCGCACCGATGATGCCGAGGGCGAACAGAGCGAAAAAGAGCGGCTCGAGGAAATCGAACATCAGCTACCGCGCCAGGCGCGCGTCGCGCGTCCCGACGGATTCGCGCGTGCGAGTGCGGAATCGGAGGAGCCGCCGGCGCTGCGTGAACGGCAGCCCGACGACCAGGAGGCCGACCAGGGCCCAGTTCGCGACCGCGATCGGGAGGCGGGGATCCGGGAACGCGAGGATGAGCACCGCGGTGAGCAGGATGTTCACGAGCGCGAGGGGGATGAGCACCTTCCAGCAGAAGCCCATCAGCTGATCGATGCGCAGCCGCGGCAGCGTGGCGCGGATCCACATGAACAGCAGGACGAAGAAGTACGTCTTGAGCGTGAACCAGATCACGCCGAGGAGCGGGACTGCGTCGACGCCGGGCCCGTGCCAGCCGCCGAACCAGAGGGTCGCCATGATCGCGGACACCACCGTGACCTCGCCATATTCCGCGAGGAAGAAGACACCCCAGCGCATCCCCGAGTACTCGGTGAGGAAGCCGGCGACGAGCTCTGACTCGGCTTCGGGGAGGTCGAACGGGTTGCGGTTGGTCTCCGCGAGTGCGGCGATGAAATAGGTGAGGAATGCGAACGGAAGGATGAACGCATTGACGAGCGGCCCGGGCTGCGCGTTCGTGATGTCGACCATCGACAACGATCCGACATAGAGGACGACGGTGACCAGACCGAGGATCCCCGGCACCTCATATGAGATGAGCTGGCCCGCCGAGCGCAGCCCGCCCATGAGCGAGTACTTGTTGTTCGACGCCCAGCCGGCGATGACGATGCCGAGGACGGTCATCGACCCGAGGGTCGTGAGGTAGAGCAGGCCGACATTCAGGTTCACACCGGTGAAGTCCGGTCCGAACGGGAGCACCACGAACGACGCGAGCATCGGGCTGAACACGATCGCCGGCGCCGCAAGGAAAAAGGGGGCATCGGTCAGCTTCGCGCGGATGTCCTCCTTGCCGAGGAGCTTGATCGCGTCGGCGAACGTCTGGAGCAATCCGAACGGGCCGGTGTGATATGGACCGACCCGATCCTGCATCACCGCCTGGATCTTCCGCTCAAGGAAGATCTGGACCAGCGCGCCGTTCAACACGAGGAAGACGGTGAGGGCCACGGCGATGACGAGCCGCAGGACCGCCCAGATCGTGGGATCGATGCCGAACGGACCGATGGGCACGGCTCAGCCTCCGCGCGCGTCGCTGCGCGGCGGGAGGAAGCTCTTGCGGAGCGGATGCCCGGGGAATGACTCCTCGAGGAAGATCCGCCGCAGGTCGGGGTGGTCGTCGAAGATGATGCCGAACATGTCGTAGGTCTCGCGCTCGCACCAGTTCGCGCCCGGCCAGACACCGGACAACGTGGGGATGCGCGGGTCCATCTCGGAGCACACCGTGCGCAGCATGACGAAGACGTGCGTCGTGATGCCGCGGACGAAGGTGACGGAGCGAAGCTCGGCTCCGGTGTCGACGCCGGCGTTCGTCGAGTAGAGATCGCACTTGGTCATCGGGTCGTCCCGGATCAGCGTCGCAACGTCGACGAGGCCGGCACGATCGACGTCGATCACCACCATGTCGTGCAGGATCGAGACGCGGGCCCGTGCGCCGATCTTCGTCCCGAGGTGCGAGGCGACCGCGGCGAGATCGATCGTCGCCCGCGGCGCTGCTAGTACCACCGCAGGACCTGCTTGCGCCACGCGTAATACAGCCCGACAACGAGGATCGCGATGAACACGGTCATCTCGATGAGCCCGTTCCAGCCGAGCGACCGAAAGAGCACGGCCCACGGGAACAGGAAGATCACCTCGACATCGAACACGACGAAGAGCAGAGCGAAGATGTAGAAGTGGCTCGGGTACCGGCCCCACGCTTGGCCGACCGGCTCTTCACCCGACTCGTAGGTGCGCGACTTCTCCAGGCTCGGCTTGCGCGGCGCGATGAGCTTGGATATTCCGAGCAATACGGTGACGAAGACCGCACCGACCGCGAAAAAGACGAAGACGTAGAAATAGGAGAGGTTGTAGTCGGGCACCGCGACGTAGCGTACGAAGGCCTCTGGAACGCCGCAAACCGCGCGCCGTTCGGGTCATCCGCGCATGACCATCGTCGCCGTTCCCGTAACGTTCGACCCCCGTTGCACGGTTGACACATTGGTGAGCCACGGGGTACGGTGCGGCTGTTCCCGAACAGTGAGTACGCAATGCGTACATGTTCTTTTGGTCGGGTACCGCGGACCTGGCGTGGCTGGGGGAGGACAACGGTATTGAGGACGACGCAGCGGAGCAGGCCGGCTGTTGGCATCTTCGCGGTCCTCGCGTCGCCACAGCTCGGACGCCGCGCGCTGATCGTCGCCATCAACCTCCTCGTCGCGTCGGTCGTCATGTCCCTTCCGTTCCTCGCGAGCGCAGCCTCTGGGTCCGCTCCGCGATCGGCGTTCTCGGCCAGCGCCGTCGGCTCGACGAGCCTCGCGCCCGCTGACGGCGCCCCGCAGGTCTCGCGCGCCGCTCCGGCCGCGCGCGGTGGCACGATCGCGGCAGGCCGCAACCCGGTCACGGTCCAGGCGCAGGGCGTGCGGCCGATCGGCGAATACGTTCTCTCCGCCAGCGACACGCTGTGGTCCATCGCGAACTTCTACGGGCTATCGGCCGAAGCGGTCGCCTTCGCGAATGGGATCAGCGATCCGTATCACCTGCAGGTCGGGCGGCAGATCATGATCCCGCCGCTCGAGGGCGCCCTCTACACGGTGGAGGCCGGTGACACGATCGAGGCCGTCGCAGCGCGCTTCAAGGTCGACCAGGCCGTCATCGCGGAGTACAACCGCCTGTACTTCGAGCCGGAGCACTTCGCTCCGGGCCAGCTGATCTTCGTCCAGAACGCCGTCCTTCCGACGCTCCCGCTGCCCCCGGATGAACCGGCCCAGCAGAGCAACAGCGTCATCGCCCGTGCTGCCGCGCCATCGACCTCGCTCAGGAGCGGCGGCGGCTACCTCGCCTGGCCGGTGGCCGGCGTCATCACCCAATACATGTGGGCCGGTCACACCGGCGTCGACGTCGCCGCCCCGTACGGGAGCGGCCTCGCGGCGTCGGTGAGCGGCACCATCAGCCAGAACGGCTGGGTCGCCGTGGGCGGCCTGCGCACCTGCGTGAAAAGCGGCAACTTCGAGGAGTGCTACTACCACATGAGCGCGGCGTACTACGCGGTCGGCACCCAGGTCTCGGCGGGCCAGATCGTCGGAGCGATCGGGCTCACTGGCGTCACCACCGGGCCCCACGTCCACTGGGAAACGAAGATCAACGGTCAGTTCGTGAACCCGCTCGCCGTGCAGCCGTAGACCCGGAGCGACGACCGCCGGCCTCTTCTCATACTGGGGCGGTGCTGCAGGCAATCCATAGCGATCGCTCCGGCCGGGTCTTCGTGTCGGCCGACTACGGCGCGACGGCGCTCGACGGACCAGTGCCCGCGGCGCTCGATCGCGCGATCCCGCTCCCGGCCGACGCCACGCTCGTCCCGTTGGCGGATCGCGCGGCCATCGGCATCGATCGTCGTGGCGAGCCACGCCCGCTCGGTCCCGCCCGGTGGGCGCTTGCCGCGATCCTTCGGCCGGGCCATCTGCGGACCCATATCCCGGCGTGCGACCCGGCCGCCGGGATCCCGCCACTGGAGCCGCTCCCCTACGCCGCGGTCGGCGGCGACGCGCGGGGCGAGGTGGTGGTCGCCGCGGTCCACATCGGACCAGCCGGCCGGGGCGAGGCTTCGGCCCCCGATGACCTTGCGTCACGGATCACCGCGCGGCTCCGCGCGGAGCCGTCGAATCGGCTCCTTCGCCAGCTCGCCCGCTGCGCGCGCGACCACGCTTGCCCGACCGCGGAGAACGTCTTTCTTGGCCGGGGCGAAGGCGCGCTCCCGATCGGAGCGCCCGCCACCGACCATGCCGGCCCGTCTGTCGCGCTACGGCGGCGCGAGGAGCGCGCACCGCTCGATCCGACGGCCCTCGTGGCGAGCACGACGGATATCGCGGCGGTCGCGAACGCCCACTTCGCGGTCGGAGGAACGAGCGTCTCGTTCGGTCATGCCTGTGAAGGCGACCCGCTGGCGGCGGTGCGGATCGTCGCTGACGCGGTGACGCTGATCCGGCGACCGACGGGTGCCGAGATCATCGTGCGCACGAGCGGCTCATCGACCGCCGCGCTCGCGCGCGCCGCCGACGCCGGGATCGATCGCGTGTGCATCGCGATCGCCTCCGCCCACGGCCCGACCTACGACCGCGTGCACGGTCCCGTCGGATATCGCTGGACGGACGTCCGGTCGACGCTCAGGGACGCCGCCACACGAAAGCTCGCGATCACCGTTGAGCTGCTCGCGCTCCCGGGGCTCACCGATCGCGAGACCGAAGCCCGCGCGCTCGTGGCCCTGCTCGGTGAGCTCCCTGCGGGGACCGTGCTCGCCCCCATCGATCTCGCTGCGGATCCGTACGTCCTGCTCGCGAGCTTGCCGCCGGAGCCGGTGACCGCCGGGATCGCCGCCCTGCTGACCCGCCTGCGCGCCGATGCCGCGCACGTGCGGCTGGCGGCCTAGCCGTGTTCCTGGATCGCGCCCACATCGTGGTGAAAGGCGGGGACGGCGGCAGCGGGATCATCTCGTTCCGTCGCGAAGCGCACGTTCCCCGCGGTGGCCCGGACGGTGGCGACGGAGGGCGCGGCGGCAGCGTCGTGCTTCGCGTCGACCCGGGGATGACGACACTCTCCGATTTCCGCAACCGGAAGACGCTCGCCGCGACGAGCGGGGGCGATGGCGGCGGGAAGAACAAGAGCGGCAAGGCGGGCACGGACCTCACGCTGCGCGTTCCCCAGGGCACCATCGTGATGGACCGCGCGACCGGGCAGCGCGTGGCCGATCTGGTCGCTCCGGATGAGGAGCTCGTCGTCGCCAAGGGCGGCCATGGTGGCCGTGGCAACGCGCGTTTCGTGTCCAGCACGCGGCGGATCCCGCGCATCGCGGAGGACGGGCAGCCCGGCGAATCGCACGAGCTGGACCTCGAGCTCAAGCTCATCGCGGACGTGGGCCTCGTCGGCCTGCCGAACGCCGGCAAGTCGTCGCTGCTCGCGGCGCTCACGCGCGCGCATCCGAAGATCGCGGCGTACCCGTTCACCACGATCACGCCGAATCTGGGCGTCGCGAGGCTGGATGAGCGGGAGATGGTGATCGCCGATATCCCGGGGCTGATCGAGGGCGCGAGCGAGGGTGCGGGGCTCGGCGAGGAGTTCCTTCGTCACATCGAGCGCACCCGGCTCATCGTCCATGTCGTCGATCTGGCGCTGGATGATCCGATCGCCGACATCGCTGTCGTCGATAAGGAGCTCGAGGCGTACGGGCGCGGGCTGATGGAGCGACCGAGGATCTTCGCACTGAACAAGCTGGATCTCTTCGAGGGCCGCGAGCGCGCTCCGCGCATCGCGAAGAAGCTCGGGAAGGACGCGCTCGCGATCTCCGCCGCGACGGGCGAGGGTGTGGCCGACCTCATGAAACGCATGTGGGCCCGGACCCCCGACCGCGAGGTCGTCGTGGCCGCGCCGGCCGGCGAGCGCCGGATCGCCTTCTCTGGCGGCGGCCGCGACTGGAGCGTGGTCCGCGAGAACGAGGCCTATCGCATCAGCGGTGGCCGGGTCGAGCAGCTCGCGCGCGGGCTCGACTGGGAGAGCCCTGACGCGGCCGCGTACTTCCAGCGGCTGCTGCAGCGGAACGGAATCGAGAAAGAGCTGCGGCGCCTCGGGGTCAAGGACGGAGACACCGTTCGTATCGGCGCCAAGGATCTGGAGTGGACCGAAAGCGGACCGCGGTGAGGGTGGGGATATTCGGCGTCACGTTCG
>JANLWM010000339.1:0-2421 GCA_031364525.1 Chloroflexota bacterium
GATCGAGAGGCGGCGCTTCGCCGAGAGCGCTCCGACATCCCGGTCGTGCACCTCATGGATCTCCTCGATCGCGCGTATGTCTGAGATCCTCGTGGCCCAACGGTCACGCTCGTCGGCGGTCGGCGTCATGGCGGTCGCACACCTCACGAACGACTCGTACGCCTACATGCTGCCGGCACTGCTCCCCCTTCTCCTCGGCAAGCTGGGCATCGGGATCGCGGCCGCCGGTCTCCTCGTCACGCTCTATCAGGCGTCGTCCTCGTTCATGCAGCCGATCTTCGGTCACATGTCCGACCTCGGCGGGCGCACCCGGTGGATGGCCTGGACGGGCGTCGCGCTCTCCGGCATCGCCGCCGCGGCCCTCGGGCTTGCCCCGAACATCGCCGTCGTCGCGCTCGCGCTCCTCGCCGGCGGCCTCGGGACCGCCCTCTACCACCCGGTCAGCGCGGCGCTCGTGGCCGCCTCGGTGCCGCAGCGGACCCGCGGTCAGTGGATGAGCGTGTACATCAGCGCGGGGAACTTCGGGCTCCCGATCGGTCCGTTCGTGCTCGGCCTGATCGTCGCGACCATCGGACTCGGTGGCAGCTGGATCATCGCGATCCCCGCGCTCGTGCTTGCCGCGCTCGTCTGGCGACTGGGGCCGCCGATGCCCCGGCGCGCGACGACGCCGTTGTCGTTCCGCGCGGTCGTGGGCGGCAACCGTCGGATGATCGCCGGGCTCGTGTCGGTGTCAGCGACGCGGGCGTGGTCATCGGCGCTCGTGAGCACCTTCCTTCCGCTGTTCGCGGTGAGCCTCGGAGCCTCCATCGTCGACGGCTCCCGCCTGCTCACGCTGTTCCTGCTCTCCGGCGCCGCCGGCGGTCTCGCGGGCGGCTGGCTCGCGGACCGGCTCGGCCGTGATCGTGTGATCATCGTCAGCCTCCTCGCCGCGGCACCGTTCTGCCTGCTGCTGGCGGCCCAGCCGTCCGTGGGCGTCGCCTTCGTCGTCGCGACGGCGGTGAGCGGAATGCTCCTCAACGGGTCGTTCGTCGTGCTCGCAGTGCGCGGTCAGGAAAGCCTGCCCGACAGTCTCGGGATGGTGAGCGGCCTGATGCTTGGCCTCTCGATCGGCCTCGGTGGACTCGCGGTCGCGCCGATGGCGCTGCTGGCCGAACGGGCCGGCATGCCACCGGTGTTCGTAGCCGCCGGGGTGCTCGCCATCGTCTGCGCGCTCCTGATGCGCGCCGTCCCCCGTCCGCCGCGGAGCGATGCGGCATCCGCAGCTCGACGCGGCCTCGAGTTGGCCTGATGGATCTCGGTGCGCTCGCATCGGCGGCCCTTCCATCGTTCATCGCGAGCGCGGTCGAGTTCGTCGAAGCGACGACGATCATCCTCGCGGTCGGAGTGACCCGCGGGTGGCGGGCGCCGCTGTACGGGGCGATCGCCGCGGCCCTGACGCTCGCGATCATCATCGCTCTCCTCGGGGTGACGATCGTCACGGTGGTCCCGGAGCACGCGCTCAAGGCGTTCGTCGGCGCGCTCCTGCTGCTGTTCGGGCTGCGCTGGCTGCGAAAGGCCGTCCTGCGATTCGCCGGGATCGTCGCTCTGCACGACGAGGAGCGCATCTACCTCAAAGAGGTGGCTGACCTCAAGGCCCGGGGCGAGAAGGTGACCGGCTTCGACCGGATCGGTGCGGCCGTCGCATACAAGGCGGTCCTGCTGGAAGGGACCGAGGTCGCGTTCATCGTGATCGCGTTCGGCGCGGGCGGTGCGGCCGCGCTCAACGCCGCCATCGTCGGGGCGATCGCGGCGGGTCTGCTCGTCATCGCGCTCGGCGTCGCATTGCGCGCGCCCCTGACCATGGTCCCCGAGAACTGGATGAAGTTCGGAGTGGGAGCGATCCTGTCGGCCTTCGGCGTCTTCTGGTTCGCCGAAGGCCTGGGCGTCGAGTGGCCGGGTGACGCGCTCTCGATCCCGGTGGTGCTCGCGGTGTTCCTCGCTGTCTCGTGGATCGCCGCGCGCATGCTCGCTGCCATCGTGCCGCACGGCGCGGAGGTCGCCGCCAAACGTGTTTAAGGTTCCTGGGGTGGGTCCCGTCGTCGAGGCGGTGTGGGGGTTGCTCGTCGAGGACGGGTCGCTCGCCGTCGGCATCGTCGTGGCGCTCGCGGTCACCTGGATCGCCGCGGCGATCCTCCCGGAGCCGGCCGTCGATCAGGTCGGCTGGCTCCTCCTGGCGATGCTCGTCGTCCTGGTGCTCTTCAATCTGCGCGCTACCGGGCAGCGCGCCCGTCGCGACGCGGGGTCGCGGGGCTAGACCACAGGGGTGGGCTGAGCTATTCGGCCGACCTGCGTCCCTCTCGCTCGCGTGCCTCCAGTCGCATGGAGTCGATCTCCTTCGGCGGCCGCTCCTCGATGCCGATCTTCGACCGGTCGGCATCGAGC
>JANLWM010000268.1:0-3085 GCA_031364525.1 Chloroflexota bacterium
TCGGCCAGGGCGCGAGGCTCAAGCCTGGATCAAGACCAACCTGTCAGCCACCTCGGTCATCGTGGGCGGGGACGATCTGCTGGCGTACCTTCGGGAGCCGCAGGACGGCCCGGCGTTCGTGGAATTCCAGGCGCATTGGAAGGTCGCCAACGATCCCTTGGTCCGGCAGCAGCTCCGGTCCGACTGGACCCGGATCGACTACCTCGTCATCGATCCCCACGAGCTCGCGGATCTCTACCGCACGCACAATTGGGTCGCCCTCACGGCGCTTGCCCACGCGCACAAGGTCGCCTCGTGGACCTTCGTGAACAAGGCCGCGGGGCCCTTCCACCCGGACCAGCATCTCGAGATCTGGGAGGTCGACCGGCTCAGCGACCCGAGCATCGACGGATTCAGCGGCGCGCAGCTGAACAGCCGAGATCAGCTCTGCGGTCCGCGGGTCGCCACCTGCGACGACGTCGTCGGTAGCATGCGTCCAACACCGGGCGATATCGCCACGCGGGCGGAGCCGATCCTGCCGCGGTAGCGGCGACAGCAGCGAACGCGGCGAGCCCGCGGGCGCGATGATTCTCCTCAGGATGCCCCTCTTGCCACCAGCCGTCGCGCTCCTCGAGGCCGCTCGCGCGGCGGCGGACTAGCCTGCCCCCGGCCCTGGTCCCCCTCGCCCTCGTCGCCATCGGCGTCCCCGCAGCGGTCCGCGCCGCCTTCGGCCGGCCGCGGGGGATGGTCGCGGCGTGGGTCCTGTCGCTCGCAGCCGTTCTCCTCGCCCAGGCCCTCGGCGAGATCGGCGGCTGGCGGACAGGTACGCTCGGTGAAGCGCAGGTGCTGCTCGCCGCCGTTGGCGCGGCGCTTGCGACAGTGACGGTCGCGTTACGAGAAGACTTCAGGGAGTGAAACATCATGGGATTCGTACTTGGTCTCCTGCTCGGCGCGGTCGGCGCCCTGCTCTACGCACCGAAGGCCGGTGACTCGACCCGCGAGGAATGGCGCGTGCGCGCGGACGATCTCAAGAAACGTGCTGACGACCTCCAGCGGATCGCCCAGAAGATGGCGGACGACGTCTCGGTGAAGGGCCGCGAGGTCATCGCGGACGCCAAGCGTCAGTGGGACAGCCCCTCAGGTACCGGCCGGTCCGGCGGCACCAGCGGCGGAGGCACCGGCTCGAAGTCGAGCTAGGCGCCATCGCGGGCTTTATCCTTGACACGGGGAACGCGGGGAGCCGGTCATTGACCGCCTGACCCGCGTTTTTCGTTATCTGAAAGGATGCACGAGCTGGACAGTCAGACCATCCGCGAGCGCTTCATCAAGTTCTTCGAGGAGAAGGGGCATCACCGCCTGCCCAGCGCGCCCCTGGTCCTGAAGGACGATCCGAGCGTGCTGTTCACGAGCGCCGGCATGCAGCCGATCGTGCCGTACTTCCTCGGGAAGAAGCAGCCGCCGGCAAAGCGGATCGTCACCGTCCAGAAGTGCTTCCGCACGACCGATCTCGACGTCGTCGGCTTCGACACGTACCACAACACGTTCTTCGAGATGCTCGGCAATTTCGGCATCGGCGACTACTGGAAGAAGGAAGCGATCGGGTGGGGCTGGGAGCTCCTGACCGAGCAGTTCGAGATCGATCCGAAGACGCTCGTCGCCACCGTCTACTTCGACGATGACGAGGCCTTCGATATCTGGACGAAGGAGCTCGCCCTTCTTCCGCCGGAAAAGGTATTCCGGCTCGGCAACCTCGCGAAGGGCGATGACACGAACTTCTGGTCACCGGGCCCCACCGGTCTCTGCGGTCCATGCAGCGAGGTGTTCGTCGACCGCGGTCCTCAGCCAGGCGTCGCGCCGCACGTGTGCGACCCGGGTGAGAGCTGCGGACGCTACCTCGAGATCTGGAACTTCGTCTTCCAGCAGTACGACCGCAAGGAGGACGGCACGCTCGTGCCGCTGTCCAAGCGGAACATCGACACCGGTGCGGGACTCGAGCGCACGTCCCAGGTCCTGCAGGGCGTCACCGACACGTTCCAGACCGACCTCTTCCTTCCGCTCGTCCGGAAGGTCGAGACGCTCAGCGGCACGAAGTACGGCGCCGGCCCGGTCACGGACATCTCCATCCGGGTCGTCGCCGAGCACGCTAGAGCGGCCGCGTTCCTCATCGCGGATGGCATCGCGCCCTCGAACGAGGGCCGCGGCTACGTCCTGCGGCGCTTGATCCGCCGCGCGGCCCTCCACGCCCGCCGGCTCGACCTCAAGCCCGGGGCGATCACGCAGGTCGCCGGCGAGGTCGTCAAGTCGATGCAGCGTCACTATCACGAGCTGACCTCGGCGCGTGAGCGGATCGCCGAGACCATCACCGGTGAGGAGGAGAAGTTCGAGCGCACGCTGTCGAGCGGCATGGAGCAGCTGACCCTGACGATCGCAGGCGCGAAGGACGCGGGCCAGGCCGCGATCGACGGCGAGACGGCGTTCCGGCTGTACGACACCTTCGGCTTCCCGCTCGAGATGACGCGAGAGCTTGCGACGGCGGCGGGCCTCGAGGTCGATGAGTCCGGCTTCAAGAGGCTCCTGGATGCGCAGCGGCAGCGCGGCCGCGCCGCGGCGAAGTTCTCGCAGGACGCGATGAAGTTCGGTCAGCTCTACGCGGACCTCCACGAGAAGGAGGGCCTCGACAGCGCGTTCACCGGGTACACGGACCTCGCGACCGACGGCACGATCCGTTCGCTCGTCATCGCCGGTGAGCGCGTCGAGGAGGCCCGCGAGGGCCAGGACGTCGAGATCGTGTTGGACCGCACCCCGTTCTACCCCGAGGGCGGTGGCCAGGTCGGCGACCGCGGTGACGTCACGACCTCCGAAGGTCGGGCGCTCGTCGCGGACACGCAGACCGCCGCGGCTCACGTGATCGTCATGAGCGCGAAGGTCGTCGACGGCGTCCTTCGCACCGGGGCACCCGCTCGCGCCTCGGTGGACGAGGACCTCCGCCTGCACACCATGCGCAACCACACCGCGACCCACCTATTGCATGCGACCTTGCGCCGGATGTTCGGCGACGACGTCCATCAGGCCGGCTCGCTCGTGCACGCGCCCAACCTCCGGTTCG
>JANLWM010000285.1:0-5039 GCA_031364525.1 Chloroflexota bacterium
ACCTGGCCATCGACCTCGCTCTTCCCGTCGATGGATTCGACGCGCGAGAAGAACAGGGTCTGCCCGTCGGAGCTGAGCGCGGGCGTTTGAGACCGGCCCTCGTCGGTCCGAGAGGCATAGTGGCCGTTCGCGACCACGAACACGTCGCCGCGCAGGACGAAGGCGATCGACCCGGTGATCGTCGGTGCAGGCACCCGGCCCGTCGGGCGCGCGGGCTGCGGGGTGCTCGCCGCCGACGGCAGCAGGAGCGGTGCGACCCGTTGCCCCACCACGATGTAGCCGACGAGCAGGATGACGGCGAGAAGGCCGAAGATCAGATCGCGGATGCGCACCGCTGCTCCACCTCCAGGGCGATCCGCTCGATGGCACCCGGCAGACCATCGCCATTCACGAGCTCGAGGTGGCCGTCGGCCGGCGGCTCGAATGGACGGTCGCGCATCCGCTCATAGACGCGCTCATCGGCGTCAGAGTGATCATCCGTCGCCCGCGCCGTTCGCCGCAGCGCGAGCCGGGCCCGGATCGCCGCCTCATCCGCGACCACCCGTACGAAGATGATCGGTACGCCGGCCCGGCGCGCCGCACCGACGCTCGCCTCGCGGTAGCGGGCGACCAGGTTCGTCGCGTCGACGATCACCCGATGGCCCTCATGAAGCATGTCGTCAACGAGTGCATCCACGCACCTGAAGATCGTGGCGTTCTCGTCGTCCGCGTAGGTGGGCGCGATGAACAGCCGGCTGCGCAGCTGATCGCTCGCGACGTGCGCCGCGCCGAGCCGCGCCGCGAGGAGCCGCGCGCAGTGCGACTTGCCGACTCCCGGGTACCCCATGAGCACGACGAGCGCAGCGGAGCCCGCCGGCTCGCCGGGGGCTCCGATCTCCTCACGCAGCTGCCGGACCAGGTCATCGACCCGCTCGCGATAGAGGCGCGTCTGCGCACGCGTCGCCGATGCCGAAGACCCGAGCCGGGAGCGCGTCACGCCCCAAAGCCGCGGGCGCCCAGTGCCGTTCGCGCGGCGGCAGCCTCGTCCCAGGGCAGCTTGGATTCGCCGACGATGATCGAGCCCTCGTGACCCTTTCCAGCGAGCAGCACGGTATCGCCCGGCCCGGCAGCATCGATGGCCGCGACGATCGCTGCCGTGCGATCGCCGATGACCCGATAGTCGTCGCCGCGCCGCTTCCCCGCCTCGACGGCACCGGCCTCGATCTCCGCCAGGATGGCTTCCGGATCCTCGAGTCGTGGGTCCTCCTGGGTGATGATGAAGTGGTCCGCGTATTTCGCGGCCGCGGCCGCCAGCTTTGGCCGTTTCGTGCGGTCGCGTTCGCCCGCGCTCCCGAAGACCGCGATGAGCTTCCCCGCCGTGAGCGGCCGCAAGAGGGCGAGCACCTTCTCGAGCGACTCGGGCGTATGCGCGTAGTCAACGATCACGGTGAACGGCTGGCCCGCGTCGATCCGGTCCATGCGACCGCGCACCGGCTTGGCCCGCGCGAGCGCGTCTCGGCACTGGGCCAGGGTCGCGCCTGCCGCGAGACCGGCGCCGGTCGCGGCGAGCGCGTTATGGACGTTGAACCGGCCAACGAGCGGCAACCGGAGCTCGACGGTCTCGCCGAACGCGGTGATCGTGATCCGCGATCCGTTCGCGTCGGCGGCCAGGACCGCTGCCTGCACATCCGCGAGCGCGTCGATGCCGTACGAGATGATCCGCGCGCCCGCGGCGCGATCCGCGAGATACCGCCAGTGCGGATCGTCGGCGTTGAGCACCGCCGTCTTCGGCACGCCCTTGTCGGCCCCCTGCGGGAGCATCTCGAACAGGATTCCTTTGGCGGCCAGGTATTCCTGGAGGGTGCCGTGGAAATCCAGGTGCTCGGGGCTGAGGTTGGTGAAGACGGCGACGTCGATGTCGATGCCTCGGATCTTTCGGAGGGCCAGCGCGTGTGACGTCGCCTCGAGCACGCCCCACGTGCCACCGGCCACCAGCAGCTCGGCACAGAATTCCTGGAGCTCGACCGCCTCCTGGGTGCTCTGTCTCGTGTCGTTCTGCCACTCGTGGTCAGCCAGCTTGAAGTCGACGGTCGTCGCATACCCGGTCCGCTCTCCCGCCATTTCGAGCACGTCCGACACGAGATGGACGGTCGTCGTTTTGCCATCGGTCCCGGTGACCGCGGCGATCCTGAGCTTCCCGGTGGGGTGATCGAAGAGCTCGGCCGCAAGGTCCGCGAGCGACGCGCGCACATCCGGAACGAGAGCGACCGGCACGCCCGTGCTGACCGCCCGCTCCGCGACGATCGCGACAGCGCCGTTCCGGACCGCCTCGGCGGCGAAGTCCGTGCCATCGCGATGAAAGCCCGGGATCGCCACGAACAGCGATCCCTCTTTCGCCTTCCGCGAGTCGTAGGTGATCGTCCGAACGTCGAGCTCGGCTGCCCTGTCGGGTACCCCGATGCCGCTCGCCTGGAGCAGCGGACCGAGCTTCACGAGCCGCCGCCGCGTCGCGCGAGCTGCAACGCCCGGGTGTACAGCGGCTCGGCGATCCGGAAGGCGCGGTACGCCAACGGGCGGGGCACACTGTCGTGCGCGCCGACCCAGCGCGTCGCCGTGCCGCCGAAGCCTTTCTTGAACAGATACGGTCCGTGCATCGGATCGCTGGCATCGTTCGGATCTACCGGGATGCCTCCGAAGTCGAAGGTCGCTGCACCGCGCAGCCGGGCCTCGCTCATCGCGCGCCAGAGGAGCCCGTACGCGGCGTAGACCTTGCGGCCCGCATCGTTCGTCGCCCCGTACATGTAGAGCTCGCGATCGCCGCAGTGCCAGACCATCGATCCCGCAACGGGGCGGTCGTCGTGTCCGGCGAGCCACAGCGTTGCGAGGCCCGCCTCGATCAAGGTCCGCCACACGGTCCGGTAGTAGGACGCGGTCCTCGTGATGAACCCCGCCCGCCGGCCGGTGACCGCGTAGAGGTCGTAGAAGGCGTCGAGGTCCTCGTCGGTCGTGCCCTGGTAGATCGTGACGCCGCGCTTCTCGGGCTGACGGATGCTCCACCGGGTGTCCTTATCCATTGCCCCGAGGAGGTCCTCCTCGGTCTTCGCGCCGATCCCGGTCGGGCCGGCGAGCGACAGCAGCAGGGTCGCTACCACCGGCTGGATATCGGGACCACGACGGAACCCCGTCTCGCGAAGCGGTGTCGCGGCGTCCTCGGCCGTGCGCTCGGGATCGACCTTGAGTACGAGCGCACCGGTCGTCGACTTCGCGTGCGCCGCGAGCTCGCGAAGCGCGTCCCGCAGCTGGCCCGCCGCGGCGACCGGCCCGCGCGGGCAATACCCGAACCGCAGCCCACCCGGCAGATGGCGCCACAGCAGCAGCGCGTGCGCGCCCGCGGGCCGAAGGTACTCGGCGGTCCACCCCTGGCGCTCGCGGATCCCGGCCCAGGCGCTCGACTGCATGACGTGGCCACCGGGCCCCCGTGCCGCAGCGTCGTCCCAGCCCTCAGGCGCGCCGGTCATCGCCCTGAGGCGGCGAGGCGACGCCGGCCGACGAAGCGCCACAGCGGGTACAGCGGCGCAACGACGGGCCGGTCGAGCGCGCCGATCCACGTCGCGACCTCACCACCGAACCCCAGCTTGAAGTTCTCGATACCAGCAAGATCGTCACCTTCGCGGTCAGACAGTCCCCACATGTCGTAGCGCGCGACGCCGCGTTGCCGCATTCCCATCAACGAACGCCATTTGAGCAGATAGAACGGCCGAGACTCGCCGTGCGCACCCGACCACCCGCCGTACAGCTCCCAGGCGCGGTCACCGATGCGGACGGCCAGCAGTGCGCCGTCGTCCTCGGCGCCGACCCGGGACATCGTGAGGTGCGCGTCATCGCCGAACGCGGCAAGGATGTGCTCGAAGTACCCGCGGTCGTGGACCGCGAAGTCGTCGCGGGCAGCGACCTTCGTGAGGACCGCCAGGAACCGGTCGATGTCCCGGGTGTCTTCTGTGATGACGCCTTCCCGCTCGGCCTTGTGGATGTACTGCCGCGTCTTCTTCCGCATGCCCGCGAGGATGGCCTCGGGCTCGAGGCGCAGGTCCATGAGCAGCGTGCGGCGGGGCTGCACGAAGATGCCCGCCGGACGAGATCCGGCCCGCGCGAGCGCCGTCTCGAGCTCTGGTGAGGGCGCGACCTCCGGGTCACAGAGGAGTCCGGCGCATCGCTCTGACGCCAATGCCGCGGAGAGCGCGGCCATGGCGGCAGGCAGATCAGCTGGCTCGACGAGCGGTCCGCGCGGGGCATAGGCGAACGTGACCCCGAGCGGCGCCCGCTTGAGCAGCACCTGCGCGACACCCGCCTGGCGCGCCTCGTCGTGGATCACGTACCGTCGCGGCACCCACCCGGTCGCACCCTTGACCGTGGCCCAGCCAGCCGATTGAAGGAGGTGCGTCCGCCCGGTCGCTCCGGCCAGCGCGTCCCATGCGGGACCGTCGGCGGTGGTCGCTGTCGCGCGGAGGGTCAGGCTATTCGGCCGCGCCCGCGGGCACGGCCGGCAGCTCGTCCGCCTTCGCAGGCAGCTCGCGCGCCGTGAAGGTGCAGTCGGGATAGCGCTCGCAGCCGTAGAAGATGGACTTCCCGCGGCCGCGACGGCGAACGAGCTCGCCCTTCCCGCAGTCAGGACAGATGACGCCGGTCTTCTGTTGGGTCTTCTTGATGTACTTGCAGTCGGGGTACCCGGTGCACCCGATGAACGGCCCGAACCGGCCGCGTTTCTTCGCGAGCGGCTTCCCGCAGTCAGGGCAGACCTCGCCTTCGACGATCTCGGGACCCTGCTCTTCACCCTCGAGCGGCGCGGAGTAATCGCAGCCGCCGGGCGGTGTGGGCTGTCCCTTCTTTCCCTTCACGAAGCCTGTGCAGGAGTAGAAGCGGCCGTAGCGCCCGAGCTTGATGATCACCGGCCGCCCGCATTTCGGGCAGATCTTGTCGGTGGCCTGCTCGGTCACGTCAGACTTCTTCACCGACGCCGTCTTTTCCTTGACGAGCGCCTCGAACGGAACGAAGAACTCGCG
>JANLWM010000332.1:0-3882 GCA_031364525.1 Chloroflexota bacterium
CCAGCTCTTCCAGATGTCGCCTGCCGATGTCGCGTACGTGAGCGGGAGCGCCTCTGGCCGCAAGCTCGCGGGGAGCTTCGCCGACCTGGACGTCGGCGTCCTGCTCCTCGACAAGATCAAGACCGCCGAATACTTCGACTACCAGGTGTTCTTCGTGAGCGAGCTCTCGAGGGCCCTTGAGACCGCGGATCTGGACGTCGTCATCCTGAATAACGCATCGCTGCTGCAGCGCGCGCAGGTCATCAACACCTGGTCGCTGCTGTTCCAGCGCGACCAGCGGCGCCGGGTCCAGTTCGCGGCCCGCACGACGATGGAGTATCTCGAGTTCAAGAAGTACGACGAGCTCCAGTCGAAGGCCCTTTCCGAGCGCGTCCACGGGGAGCGCTTCGCCATCGACGAGGAGTACGTCCGCACGCGCCTCCGCCGGCTCCGCGAGTACATCGGGCTCCTCCACGACCTTCGGGGCGTCGATCGCGTGAAATTCAAAGGCGATCCCAAGCTGTACGGCCTCGCGCAGTGGTACCTGCAACAGGCCGTCGAGCTCTCCTTCGGCACGGGGGCGTACTTCATCGCGGCCCTGGCGCTGCCGAAGCCTGAGGCGTATCACGACATCCTCGATTCGATCGCCGCGCACGGCATCATCGACCGTCCGCTGGCGTATCGTTTGGAACATCTCGCGGACCTGCGCAACCTCCTTGCGTATGACCGCGAGCAGACGGACATCGATGAGGTGTACGGGCACATGCAGACGCGACTGGCGGATCTCGCGGCATTCGCGGACCAGGTCGACGCCTTCCTCGGAGGCGGGACCGCCGCATGAGCGTGTCCCCGATGAGTGCGGGGACGACGACGGCGCAGCCTAGGTCAGACCTCGCGAAGGACGCGGGGCTCACCGATCCCGAAGCCGCCCGGATCCGCGCGCTCCTCTCGCGTGAGCCCAACGCCCTCGAGTGGGCGATGTTCGGCGCCATGTGGAGCGAGCACTGCGCGTACAAGCACAGCAAGACGCTGTTGCGCACGCTGCCCACGACCGGCGCGCGGGTCGCGCTCGGTCCCGGCGAGAATGCCGGCGCGGTCGACATCGGCGGCGGCCTGCTCTGCGTCTTCAAGGTCGAGAGCCACAACCACCCCTCGGCGGTGGAGCCGTATCAGGGCGCGGCCACGGGGGTCGGCGGCATCCTCCGTGACATCTTCGCGATGGGCGCGCGCCCGATCGCGGTGCTCAACGGACTCTTCTTCGGTCCGCCCGAGGCCGAGGCGACCCGGCGGATGGTCCGCGGCGTCGTCGGCGGCATCTCCTTCTACGGCAACTGCGTCGGCATCCCCGACGTCGGTGGCCACGTGACCTTCGCGCCCGCGTACGCCGACAACCCGTTGGTCAATGCGATGTGCGTCGGTCTGGTCGCGCGCGCGGACCTGCGCTCGGCCGCGACCGCGAAGGCCGGCAGCAGCGTGTACCTGGTCGGCTCCGACACCGGACGCGACGGCATCGCCGGCGCGTCGCTCCTCGCGAGCTTCGAGTTCGGAGCGGAGACCGACGCGAAGCGGCCCTCGGTGCAGGTGGGCAACCCGTTCGTCGAGAAGCTGCTGCTCGAAGCGACGCTCGAGCTGGTCGCCATGGACGCGGTCGAGGCGATCCAGGATCTCGGCGCTGCGGGGCTGACCTGCGCATCGAGCGAAGTCGCGGCGAAGAGCCACGTCGGCATGCGCATCGATGTCGATCGCGTCCCGCGGCGCGCGACCGGGATGGTGCCGTTCGAGGTGATGCTCAGCGAGTCTCAGGAGCGGATGCTCGTCATCCCGCGGCCGGGCCGCGAGGCAGACGTCGAGCGGGTCTTCGCCAAGTGGGAGCTGCACGGCGAGCGGATCGGCGAGGTCACCGCCCCAGAGCCGGATGGCATAGCGCACCTCGAGATCCGGAGCGGCGGCGAGATCGTGGCGTCGCTGCCGCCGAAGGCGCTCGCCGATGACGCCCCCGAGTACGACGTCCGCGAGTGGGCCGCCCCTCCAGCTCGTGACGCGTCAGGGCCAGTGATCGGCAGCGTGGGAAATCCTCAGCCCGAAGGGCTGGTCAAAGTGGGCCTTGAGCTCCTCGAGCTGCTCGGATCGCCGGACATCGCGTCGCGCGCGGTCCTGTACCGGACCTACGACCAGATGGTCGGCACCGACACCGTCATCGGACCCGGCGCCGACGCCGCGGTGATGCGCATCAAGGGCCGGCCCGATGGCATCGCGATCGCGCTCGACGCCCAACCCCGCGTGGCGTCGCTCGATCCGTTCGTCGGCGCGGCGGCCGCGGTGGCCGAAGCGACGCGCAACCTCGTGTGCGTCGGCGCCGAGCCGCTCGCGATCACCGATTGCCTCAACGTCGGCAACCCCGAGCGCCCGAGCGGGGCGTGGCAGCTGGAGCGCACCGTGGCCGGCATCAGCGCGGCGTGCATCGCGCTCGGCGTCCCGGTCGTTTCCGGGAACGTGTCCCTCTACAACGCGACCCGCGGCGCCGACATTTGGCCCACGGCGACCATCGGTGCCGTCGGCCGGCTCGCCGACGTGCGCAAGCACATCCCGGCGCGCACCGGCGAGGCCGGCGACCTCGTGTTGCTCGCCGGCAGCGCCCAGGTCTCCCTCGCCGGCTCCACCTACGCGGCCCTGCGTGGGCACACCGACGGCGTGGTCCGCATCGACCTCGATCTCGAAGCCCGCCTGCAGCGCTTCGTGCTCGCGGCGCACGCGCGGGGTGCGATCCGCGCGGCCCACGACCGCTCGGAAGGGGGCCTCGGGGTCGCGCTCGCCGAGCTCGCGATCCGCGACCGCATCGGCATGAAGGTCACCCTTCCGGCGGTCCGCGGGATCGACACGCGCGTGATGCTGTTCGGCGAGGGTCCGTCGGGGATCGTGCTCGTCATCCGCACGGCCGACGAGCTTCTCGTCCGGGCCATCGCGAGCGAGCACGACGTCCCGCTGTGGACGCTCGGCTCGATCGGTGGCGACCTCCTCGAGATCGCGCCCGTGCTCGGGACGCCGGTCGAGGCGCTCGTCCGCGCGCATCGCGACGGCCTCGGCGGCGCGCTCGGCCGCGACGTCATGAGCGAGGGCGCGAAGTCATGAGCGAAGGGCGGTCGTCCTAGCGATGTGCGGGGTGTGCGGCATCTGGTCCCCGAAGGCGTCGGATCCGAGCGAGCCCGCGCGGCTCACGTTCTTCGCCCTGTACGCGCTGCAGCATCGCGGCCAGGAGTCTGCCGGCATCGCTGCGACCGACGGCCGCGATCTCCGGGTCGTGCGGCGGATGGGTCTCGTCGGCCAGGTGTTCGCGGAGCCTGACCTCGCCGCCCTCGGTGGCCGGGCCGCCATCGGCCACACCCGCTACTCGACGACCGGGTCGTCGCGCATCGAGAACGCCCAGCCGATGGTCGTGCGTGATCCCCTGCTCGGGGAGCTGGCCCTCGGCCACAACGGGAACTGCATCAACGCACGGGAGATCCGCGATGACCTGATCGCGGGAGGCGCGACGTTCGCGACCTCGAGCGATACCGAGGTCGTCGCCCAACAGATCGTGTCCGCGCGCGGCGCGTCGTGGGACGAGCGCATCGTCGCGGCGCTGCCCACGCTCGCCGGAGCGTGGTCGTTGACGCTCCTCACCCCGACCGCGCTCTACGCGATCCGCGATCCGCTCGGCGTTCGACCGCTCTGCCTCGGCCGCAAGGGTGATGCCTGGATCGTCGCGAGCGAGAATTCGGCGCTCGAGACCATCGGCGCCGAGACCGTGCGTGACGTGCGGCCCGGCGAAGTGCTGCGGATCGACGACCGCGGGCCGGTCACCATCGCGGATCTGGCTGCCGGCCGCACCGGCCTCTGCGTGTTCGAGCACGTGTACCTCGCGTC
>JANLWM010000348.1:0-8369 GCA_031364525.1 Chloroflexota bacterium
CTCGTGCGCAACGGGAACCTGAAGCTCGGCCACGAGGTATTCACGATCCGCGGCACCGCCGACGAGTCAGGCGTGCTCAACGATCCGGGTCCCGGAGCCGCGTGGTCGTACGTTGCGGTCGTCGAGCAGTGGCGCGATCCCGCGCAGTGGACCGCGCTGGCCTGGGCCACCGATCCCCTGCTCGCGGGGTGGGCCAAGGGGCAGGTGGTCGAGCTCGCGACCATCGACGGACGCCCCGCGGTGAAGGTCACGAACGGCCCACGATTCTCGGTCGCGTACTACGTGCAGGACCGCGACCGGATGTTCGTCGTCGGTTACAAGATCGACGCGCCGGATTGGAAGCCGCTGGCGGCGACGGATGCCGACCTGCGCGCGATCGTCTCCTCGTTCCACATCACCCCCTAGACGGAACGACGCGCTCCAGCACGACCACGGGGATCACCCGCTCCGTCTTCCTGACGTAGTCGCGGAAGCCCGGCATCAACACGGCGTGGGCCTCGTAGAGGCGATCGCGCTCGGGTCCGACTGCGATCGCAGTGGCGGTGACCTCGAAGTGGTCGTCTCCGACCTCCACCGTCGCGCGCCCGTGCTTCACGAGGTTGTCGTACCAGTCAGGGTTCGTGGGCGAGCCACTGTCCGAGGCCGCGACGATGTACCGACCGCCGTCGCGGTGGTACGCAAGGGGCACGAGTCGGGCCCGGCCGCTCTTCGCGCCTTTGGTGGCGAGCAGCAGCAGCCGATCGCCGAAGCGACCGATGTTCTTTCCGTGCTTCAGATGGAACTCGGCAATGAGGTTCCTGTTCTGGTCCCCGGCCATCGCCGCTCAGGCGCTCGCGCCGGTGTACGACTTCAATCCCTTGCGCCAGAACCAGGACGCGAAGCCGACCGAGAACGCCGTGCCCGCGAGCATCCCGATGAACGTCTCGAGCGACATCCGGCCGGAGATCGCCTCCGCCGGCACGGTCACCGCTATGCCGATGGGCACGATGGTGGCGAGAGTGAATCGCAGCCAGCCCGGGTACAGGTCGATCGGGAAGCGGCCCGCGTCAGTGAAGGCCCAGAAGATCGCGAGGATGTTGTCGACCCGCACGAACCAGAACGCGAGCGTCACGAGCGTCAGCAGCAGCGCGTACACGCAGGCGATGCCGGCCGCGAGCGTGACGACGAACGTGAACACCGACCACGCGGTGACCGCGGAGCCGAGCATGACCAGTCCGACCACGACGACGCTCGTTCCGATGAGGAAGTCGACGACGCGGACGATGCGGAAGTGGCGCGTGCTCACGAGGAACTGGGTGTTCGCCGGCTTCAGCAGCGTGAAGTCGAGCGTCCCGAGCCGCACGTGCTCCATGAGCTTCTCGAACGATGGCGCGAAGACGACATTCACGCCGCCCTGGACCAGGTAATACACGCCGGTGAGGGCGATCATCTGCGGCAAGCTCCAGCCGTTCAGCGACGACGTCTGAGTGAACAGCACGAGCACCGCGCCGATGCTCGTGCCGATGACCAGCAGCATCTCGACGATCCCGAGCACGAAGTTCAACCGGTAGGCCAGCTCGTTCTTGACCTCGGCGACGAGGAATGTTCGCGCGATGCGCCCGTATCGGATCACCGGTCAGGCACCCACGGCCGAGTACGCCCGGACCCCGCGGCGCCAGATGACCTGGAAGGCGGCGAAGCAGACCACCAGCCAGGCAGCCTGACCGACGAGGATGAAGATGGCCCGCTCGGGCGTGACGCCACCGCGGAGGATCTCCGTCGGAGCCCCCTGCATGTACCAGAACGGGAGCGCGTAGGCGATGGCCTGGAGCCAGCCGGGCATGAGGGCGATCGGCGCGATCTGGCCGGCGAAGACGAAGGACGCGCGATTCCAGAGGGTGTTCGCTGTGTTCATCCGGGTCGCCCAGAACGCGAGCGAGGCGACGATCCAGTTGAAGGTGAACTGCAGGGCCGCCGCGAGGAGGATGCTCGGGAGGAAGACCGCGACGTGCCACCACTGCGTCGTGTAGCGGGCGTTGAACGAGAGCGAGATGAGGACGAGGATCACGCCGAGCACCGGCAGCGTGGACGCCTTGAACACGATGTTGTCGACGACCGCGTAATGGAGCGGGTGCAGCGGCCGCAGCAGCTTCGCCGAGAGGCGGCCCTGGTTGACCTCCCACTCGAACTCCTGCGAGTTCCAGGCGAGCACCAGCTGGTTCACCAGCGTCAGGCAGACGTAGTACGCCGCGAAATCGCCGATCGTGTAGCCGCCGACGGTCCCGCCCTGAGCGGCCGCGACGGCGACCCACGCGGCCATGAAGATGACGGGCCGGACGATCGCGAACAGCATCCAGAGCAGCGACTGGATCCGATACGCCGCGAACGACTGGAAGGACGCAAGGAAGAGCGCGCGATAGGTCGCGACGAGGCTCATCGCGCCCCCGCCGGCTCGGCCTCGGTGCCGAGCGGGTGCTCACCGGAGAACACCCGGTCGATGACATCCTCGATCGCCGGATCCTCCAGTGAGAGGTCGGCGATCGCGTCGCCCAGGTCGGCCACGAGCCGGGCGGTTCGGGCCGGCGCCTCGGCGCGCGGCACCTTCAGCTTCACCCGGCCGGCGTCGTCCTTCGAGATGAGCTCCCCGTAGCGCGAGAGGTCGCGATCCGCGGCTCCGTCGCGCAGTGTCGCGCCGACGACCTTGTACGGTGCCATGCGCTCCGCAAGATCCGCGAGCGCGCCGTCATACAGGATCTTGCCGTGATGGATGACGATGACCCGCTTGCAGAGGGCCACGATGTCGTCCATGTAATGGCTCGTCAGAAGGATCGTCGCGCCGTGGCGCTTGTTGAGCTCGGAGACGAATGACCGGATGCGGGCCTGCATCGACACATCGAGCCCGAGCGTCGGCTCATCCAGGAACACGACCTCAGGCCCGTGGAGCAGACCGGCCGCGAACTCGACCTTCATGCGCTCGCCGAGCGAGAGCTGCCGGACCGGCTTGTGGATGAGCGGCCCAAGGTCGAGCAGCTCGATGAGCTCGTCGAGGCGCCGCTTGTAGTCAGCGTCGGCCACGCCGTAGATCTGCTTGAGGACGAGGAACGAATCCGCCGCAGGGATGTCCCAGACGAGCTGGGTGCGGTTCCCCATGAGGAGCGCGATCCGCCGGAGGAACGCGTAATCGCGCTTCCAGGGCGTATACCCAAGCACCGTCGCGTCGCCGCCGGTCGGGTACAGGAGACCCGACAGCATCTTCAAGGTCGTGGTCTTCCCCGCTCCGTTCGGCCCGAGGAACCCGACGACCTCGCCCGGAGCGATGCTGAAGTCGATCCCCGCGACCGCGGGGACCATCTTCCAGGTCCGCTTGAACAGGGAGCCGACCGTGGCCCCGAGGCCGGTCGAGCGTTCGTGCACTTTGTAGGTCTTCTCGAGCCCGCGGACGTCAACGACAGCGCCGGTCATCGCGCCTAGCCGCCGACGGCGCGACGGATGTCGGAGATGCTCACGATGACCAACAGGCCGAGGAGCAGTACGAAGCCGACCGCATGGATCGCGGCCTCGACCTGCGGCGAGAGCCGCCGGCGCAGCAAGGCGCCGAGGAGGACGAAGAACAGCCGGCCACCGTCGAGACCAGGGAACGGGATGATGTTGATCACCCCGAGGTTCACCGACAGGACGCCGACGAGCTTGAGGAACGTCGGGATCCCGAACTGCGCGACCTGCCCGGTCACGCGGAAGATCTCGATCGGCCCACCGACGACGGGTGCCCCGCCGGCGGCGGTGGCGCGCTGCGAGATGAGCTGGCCCGGCAGGGCGACGATCTGGCCGACGACCTCGCCGGTGAGCCCGGTCGCCTGCGAGAACGCCTGCCCGATCGGGACCGAGATCGCCGCCTGGACCTCTTCGAGCTGCACGCCGAGCGGACCTTCGCCTACGGGTGGCTCGGCCCGGGGGATCGCCTTGATCGTGAGCGGCTTGCCGTCTCGAAGGATGTCGATGGTGAGCTCCTGCGACTTCGGGGCGGCGCGATTGGTGATCGTGACCATCGCACGTGCCGTGTGGATCGGTGTGCCGTCGACGTCCACGACGATGTCACCGACGAGGATGCCCGCCAGCGCCGCGGGTGAGGCAGGCCGAACGTCGAAGACGCGCACATCGCCGGTGGGGGCGGTGCTGCCGGTCGCGAACGCGATCGTGAGGATGAAGACGGCGAGCACGAAGTTCATGAATACGCCGGCGGCGAGCACGAGCGCCTGCGCCCACCATGGCTTCGAGGTGAACGCGCGCGGGTCGCCCTCGCCGATCTGCTTGATCGAGAAGTCGTCCTGACCGAGGATCCGGACGAAGCCGCCGAACGGGATCCAGTTGATCGTGTACTCGGTCTCGCCGCGGCGGATGCCGGCGAGGCGCGGCGGGAACCCGAACGCGAACTCGAGGACCTTCATCCCAAGGAGCCGGGCGGCCGCGAAGTGGCCGAACTCGTGGACCGCGACGATGAGCGTGAACGTCGCGATGAACAGCACGAGCGTCCGAAGGTCGGTGAAGATCGAGAAGATCCCGGTCATGCCCTCGCTCCGGCGGGCTGCAGCTCGCTCCGCACCCGCGCATCGATGGCGACGATGGTCGCAAGATCGGGCGCTGGTCCCGCGCCAAGACCGAGCTCGGCGCCGCGCCGCAGCAGACCGGCGATCTCGGTGAACCTGATCTCACCACCGAGGAACCGCTCGACGGCGACCTCGTCAGCCGCGGACAGGCCGATCATCGCGCCCTGGTCTCCGGTCCGGGCCGATGCGAGCACGAGCTCGAAGCACGGGTACCGCTCGGCCTCCACGTCCCCGAAGTGCAGCGTGCGCGGGCTCGTCCAGTCGAAGCGCCGTGCGGGTGAGGGCTCGTGATCCCAGAGCAGCGCGTATTGGATCGGCAGGCGCATGTCCGGCTCCGCGAGCTGCGCGATGACGCTGCCGTCCGCGAGCTCGACCATCGCGTGCACCACGCTCTCGGGGTGCAGGACGACGTCGATCCGCTCATAGGGGGTGCCGTAGAGCCAGTGCGCCTCGACCACCTCGTAGCCCTTGTTCGTCAGCGTGGCGGAGTCGATGGTCACCTTGCGTCCCATCCGCCAGGTCGGGTGGCGCAGGGCCTCGTCCGCGGTGATCGAGCCGAACGACCCGAGCGGCCGATCGCGGAACGGGCCGCCGGAGGCGGTGAGCGCGATCCGCCGGACACGCTCGGGCGCGATGCCGCTGAGGCACTGCCAGAGCGCGCAATGCTCGCTGTCCACCGGCCGGAGCCGCTTCCCCGCCCCGCCGGACAGGGCCCGAACGAGGTGACCGCCGACGACGAGCACTTCCTTGTTCGCGAGCGCGACATCTTTTCCCGCTTCGAGCGCGGCGAGCGTCGGCCGCAGGCCGGCGATGCCCGGCGTCGCGACGAGCACCAGGTCGACATCGTCCGCGGTCGCAAGCTCGACGAGATCGTCGTCCCCGGTCGCGACACGGGTCACCCCGAGACCCGCAGCGATCCGCTTGAGCGCGTCGCCGCGCGTTTGCGCCGCGAGCGCGGTGACCCGCAGCCGGTCGGGGTGCGCGGCGACGACCTCGAGGGCCTGCTGGCCGATCGAGCCCGTGGCACCGAGGATCGCGAGGCGCGTTGGCTGATTCACCGGACCATCATCCCAGACCCCGAGATGCGAGGAGCGCGACGATCGGGGCGACAACGACCAGGGAATCGACACGATCGAGCACACCCCCATGACCGGGGAACAGCGTGCCCGAATCCTTCACGCCTGCTCGGCGCTTGAGGAGGCTTTCGAGCAGGTCGCCGCCGAAGGCCGCCGGCCCGAGCGTGATCGCGGCGATCGCGGCCTCGGGCCGACCGAGGCCGAAAAGCGCCGAGATGCCGAGCACCGCGAGCGCCGCGGCACCGAAGCCACCGAAGGTCCCCTCCCAGGTCTTGCCCGGACTGATGCGGGGCGCGATCTTGCGACGACCGGCGACCGAGCCGACGGCGTATGCACCGACGTCGGCGGCCCAGGTCACCGCCACCGCGAGCAGGAGCCACACCGGAAGGCCGGCGGCGGCTCCGTGCGCAGCGTTGCGATCGCCATAGGAGCGCAGCAGGAGGAGGCAGTAGCCGCCGACGACCAGGACGACGAGCTCGACCGCCGCCACACCACCGGCGTGACGAAGAGCCCATAGCTCACGCAGACCGAGGCCGATCGCCACCGCGACGAGCACGCCGAAGATGACCGGCGGCGCCAGTGCCGCGGCGAGGACGACCGCGGCGTACACGATCCCGGTGATCGAGCGCCGCCCCAGGTCGTTCACCGTCCGAACCGCCGCTCGCGACCGGCATACGAGGCCAGGGCCGTGTCCAGGTGCTGGACGGCGAAGTCTGGCCACAGGACATCGGTCGCCCACATCTCCGCATACGCGACCTCCCAGAGCAGGAAGTTCGATACGCGCAGCTCGCCGCCGGTCCGGATCAGGAGATCGGGATCCGGGTGCTCCGGCGCATAGAGCCGCGCCGCGATGGCCTGCTCGTCGATGCTCGCCGCCTCGACGCCATCAGCCACCAGCCGCTTCACGGCGTCCACGATCTCAGCGCGGCCGCCGTAGTTGAAGGCAATGGTCATCGTGCCGTTCTTGCCCGCATCGGTGGCCCTCGCGGCCTCGTCCATCGCGCGGCGCACACCGTCAGACAGCTCGTGGAGCCGGCCGATGATGCGTAGGCGCACGCCGTCCTGGATGAGGGTCGGGGTCTCGCGGCGGATCGTCTCTTCGAGCAGGCGCATGAGGCCGCCGACCTCGTCAGGGTCGCGCTTCCAGTTCTCGGTCGAGAAGCTGTACAGCGTCACGAACTCCACGCCGCGGTCTCGGGCGGCCTTCACGGTCCGCCGGATGGTCTCGACACCCTGACGGTGACCGGCGATCGACGGCAGGTGCCTCGCCCGGGCCCAACGGCGATTGCCGTCCATGACGATCGCGATGTGCCGTGGAACAGCGTTATTGGAGGTCACCGGCTATACCGCCAGGATCTCCTTCTCTTTGGAACTGCCGATCTCGTCGGCAGCCTGGATGTAGATGTCGGTGAGCTTCTGGAGCTGCTGCTCGAGCCGCTTCTCGTCGTCGGCGGATACGCCGGCGCCTTTCGTCTTCGTGCGCAATTCGTCCTGCGCATGGCGGCGGAGGGTACGGATCTCGACCCGGCCTTCCTCGACCTTCTTGTGGAGCTGCTTCACCAGGTCCTTGCGCCGCTCCTCTGTGAGCATCGGGATCTGCAGCCTGATGAGCGTTCCATCGCTGTTCGGGGTGAGACCGAGGTCGCTGCCGATGATCGCCTTCTCGATCGCTTTGAGGAGGCTCTTGTCCCACGGCTGGATGACGATGAGCCGCGGCTCCGGCGCGCTGATCTGGCCGAGCTGGATGAGCGGGGTCGGCGTGCCGTACGCGTCGACCTCGAGTCCCTCGACGAGCGCGGGACTCGCGCGGCCCGTGCGGACAGACTGCGCTTCCTTGCGAACGGCCTCGATGGCCTTCTTCATCTTCGTCTCAGCCTGCTGGAGGATCTCTTCGAGCGCCATCTTCTACCCCGCGTGCACGAGGGTGCCGACGTGCTCGCCGCGCACCGCCCGCAGCATCGCATCCTTCTCATCGACGTTGAACACGATGATCGGCATCTTGCGGTCCTCCGCGAGCGCGGCGGCCGTCGCGTCCATGACGCCCAACCGCTTCTCGAGGAGATCGCGATACATGAGGTCGTCGTACTTCGTGGCGTCCTTGTTGATGCGGGGGTCGCTCGAGTACACCCCATCGACCTTGTTCTTGCCCATGAGGATGACATCGGCGTCGATCTCCGCCGAGCGGAGCGCGGCGGCGGTGTCACTGGTGAAGAACGGGTTACCGGTGCCGGCGGCGAAGATGACCACCCAGCCCTTCTCGAGGTGGCTGATCGCCTTGAGCCGGATGTATGGCTCGGCCACCTCGTTCACCGCGAGCGCGGTCTGGACCCGCGTCGGCACGCCCACGGCCTCGAGCTGCGAGCGCAGGGCGAGCGCGTTGATGACCATCGCGAGCATGCCCATGTAATCGGCCGTCGCACGCTCGATCCCGTGTTCGGCGACCGCGGCGCCGCGCATGAAATTTCCGCCCCCCACGACGACGCCGATCTGGACGCCCTCCTGGTGGACCTTGCGGATCTCCTCCGCGAGGTAGCCGACATATTTCGGCGAGATCCCGAACGGCTGATCGCCGAGCAGCGCCTCGCCCGAGAGCTTCAGGAGGACGCGGTGGTACTTGGTCGGGCCTGCGGTCACGCGACCCCGCCGAGCTCGAAGCGCGCGATGCGTTTGATCTTGATGTTCTCCCCAGTGGTCGCGGCGAGCTGGGTCA
>JANLWM010000374.1:0-2333 GCA_031364525.1 Chloroflexota bacterium
GACGCGACCGGCGGTTGGATCCCGAAGCCGATGAACGACAGCGCCGACTCGGTGAGGATCAGGCTGGCGACATCGACCGCGGCGACGATGATCATGAGCGGCAGGATGTTCGGCAGGACGTGCCGGAACATGATCCGCCCGGAGGTCGCGCCGATGGTCCGTGCGGCGGTGGTGTACTCCCGCTCGCGGATCGAGAACGTCAGGCCGCGGGCCTGCAGCTGGATCCCGAGCCAGCCGAGGAGACCCAGCAGCAGGGTGAACGCGACCGGCTCGGGCCGGAAGTACGCGAAGATGAACAGGAGCAGGAACAGCCCGGGGATGTTGGCGATCGTGTTGACGACCCACTGCACGGCGTCGTCCCACCAGCCGCGGAAGTAGCCGGCCGAGATGCCGAGGCTGACCCCGACGAGCATCGATACGAGGGCCCCGAAGACCCCGACGGCGAGCGACACCCGAGCGCCATACATGAGCCGCACGATCTGGCTACGACCGAGGTCGTCGGTGCCGAGCCAGAGATACGGTTCGTCGAGCGACGGAGCGCCGTAGTTGTCGAGCAGTGACTGCTGGGTGAAGCTGCGGTGGAAGAAGTTCTGCGCGAGCAGATCCGCGCTGAGCGCGAACACCGCGATGACCGCGAGCGTGCCGAGCGCCGCGATCGTCGTGGGGTCGCGCCGGATGCGCCAGACCGCGTCGGCCCAGACGCCGGCGGCCGCCGGCCGATCGTCGACCTTCGGGGTCGCTGCACCGGCCAGCTGGACGGTGCTCACGCGGTGACCTTGATGCGCGGGTCGACCCAGGCGTAGGCGATGTCGCGAATGATGTACGAGAGCAGGAGCAGCATCGACCCCGCAAGAACATCGGCCTGGATGACCGGATAGTCCTTGTTCGTGATCGCTTCGAAGAACAGCCGGCCAATGCCCGGCCAATTGAACACTTGCTCGATGACGAACGAGCCGGCAAGGACGATCGTCAGGATGCCGCCGAGCAGCGTGACCATGGGGATCAGGCAGTTGCGAAGGACGTGGACCCACCGCACCGTGCGCTCGGCGAGCCCCTTCGCCTGGGCGGTGCGCACGTAATCCTGACGGATGATCTCCAGGACCTCGGTGCGCAGGTATCGCGGGTACAAGGCGATCCCCGCGAGCGACGCGGTCAACACCGGACCGGCGAGGTGCCAGATGCGGTCGAGCACGTCGCCCTCCTTCCCGATGGCGTTCATGCTGCCGATCGGGAACCACCGGAGCTCGACCCCCAGCACGGTCACGAAGATGAGGCCGAACCAGAACGACGGGATCGCGTGACCGGCTGTGGAGAAGATGCGGATCACGTGGTCGATCCACGTGCCGCGGTTGTACGCGGAGATGACACCGAGCGGGACACCGATGGCGACGGCGACGAGCAGCGCGGTCACCGATAGCTGCAGCGAATTCGGGATGCGCTCCGCGATCATCTGGATCGCCGGCCGATGGTAATAGAACGAGTTGCCAAAGTTGAGGGTGAGCGCGTTCATCACGTAGCGGGCGAACTGCACCGGCACCGGATCGTTGAGGCCGAGGCCGTTCGCGAGCGCGAGCCGCTCCTCTGGCGTGATGTCGAACTGACCGGCGAGCATGAGCTTGACCGGATCACCGGGCGAAAAGTGCTGGAGCAGGAATGTGAGCAGGAGGATCCCGAAGATCGTCGGGATCGTGAGAAGCAATCTGCGGATGATGAATCTCAGCACCGTCTAACCACCTTGCGGCCGGGCGGTATCACTCCCGCCCGGCCATTCCGCTACGCGATTACTTCTTGAACCACCACTGTTCGATGTTCCACTCGCGCGAGAACGTGAACGGCTGGAAGTTCTGCAGGCCCTTCTGGCTGTAGCCGAGCGTGTCAGCGGCGAAAAGGAAGGTGTACGGCGCGTCCTGGTTCAGGTTGACGTCCACGGTGTGGTTGGCCACCTTGCGGGCGGCCTTGCTGCAGTCCGGACCCTCGCGATTGGCCTTGAGGGCCGCGTCGACGGCCGGATTGCTATAGAAGACGTTGTTGAACTGGTCCTTGCCGGTCTGGCTCGAGTCCCAGATCGAGAACGGGTCCGGGTCCGCGCCGAGAGACCAGCCAAGGATGTTGCCCTCCCAGTCGGTGCCCGGGACGGTGCGGTCCAGAAGCTGGTTGAACGACTCGAGGAGCGGGTCGATCTGGATGCCGATCGCCTTGTACTGCTCCTGCGCGATCGAGAGGATCGTCTCACGGGTGTTGTTGCCCTGGTTCGTCTCGATGCGCATCTTCATGACCGAGCCGTCGGTCCAGCGGTAGAAGCCATCGGCACCCATCTTTGCGCCGGCCGATTC